>CAYWOV010000007.1:0-15963 GCA_964459965.1 uncultured Planctomycetaceae bacterium
CCCATTCATCATGGACGCTTTGTGCGGATGCGCCGGTGCGAACGGCGCGACTGAACACACGCGCGCTTTGCGGATCAAACGGCCGCAACAGTTTCAGAAAGGGGCGGGATTCTATTGCTACCTTGCAAACCTGCCAAGGCCGCTCAAATTGGCGCGACCTCTTGCCGCATTCCGGATAAGGACTTTACTTGTTCATTTACAACGAGATAAGATGAGTTTTGGAGGTACTTCGAGCAGCGAGGAAGGTCTGCGGAGATTCGTTCCCAACGGCGGCAGCGCCGGTCCCGCGAATCTCCGGCAATGCGGCTGCCCTGCCGCAAGACGGCATTCGGCTTGTCGGGCCTGCCGGGAGAGGGAATGCGCTGGGAGCAGTCGATCCGTTATGCGTCCGTGAGCGATATCGGGTTTCGCCGACGCAACAACCAAGATTCATGTGCGATCCGAATCTGCTCTGATCAGCAGACCTGGCGCGAACACGGACATCTCTTGATGGTGGCCGATGGAATGGGCGGGCACGCCGTGGGCGAGCTAGCCAGCAAGATTGCCGCCGACACGGTTTGCCATACGTTTTTCAAACTCCGCGACTTGGACGTGGTCGACGCACTGCGGCGATCGCTAGAAACGGCCAATGCGACGATCAACGAGCGTGGATCGCTCAACCGCGATTTCGCCCGGATGGGAACGACCTGCACGTCCATCGTGCTCTGTCCTCAGGGGGCCGTCATTGGCCACGTCGGCGACAGTCGCGCGTACCGTATTCGCGGCAATCGCATCGACCAGCTCACATTCGACCACAGTCTGCATTGGGAACTAATACGACAGGGTCGGATGCGCCCGGAAGACGTCTTTCTCCACGAATCGCGGCACGTGATCACCCGTTCGCTTGGCCCGGAACCGGCGGTTCAAATCGATATCGAGGGTCCGTACCCTATTTTCCCGGGTGACGTTTATTTGCTGTGTTCTGATGGACTCACCGGGCACGTGCAAGATGCCGAGATTGGCATCATTGCCCGTGAGCTGCCGCCGCAAGAGGCCTGTCGCTTGCTCGTGAACCTCGCCAATTTGCGGGGAGGTTCGGACAACGTCACGGTTGTCGCCGTGCATGTAGGAGGTGCTGGCGAAGAGGAGACCGAGGAAGAAGCCGCGACTGTCCCGACAAAAGGCCTCGGTTGGGGATGGCTTCTGGCGGTTTGGTTTCTCGCACTCTTATTCGTGGCCGGAGTGACGGCACTCCTGTTAGAAAGGCTGATGGAGGGCGTCTACCTTGTTGCCTTTGCCGCCTTCGCAGCCGTCGGCGCTTTTGCATATTGGCTCGAGACGAGGCCGCGGCGGAAGCCGCCCGATCCCGACCAGGACGGGACTGAAACGACTGTCTGGAAGCCTTATCGAACGGCATCGGCCCGATCGAGCGTGGCCTTCCTGAACCACCTCGCCAGTCTCCAAGTCGAACTGCAGCGTGCGGCGACCGAAGAACACTGGTCAATCGATTGGCCTGCTTACGAAGCTGCGTACGCTGCGGCCCGCGCGTCACTCGAGGCACAGGCCTATTCGAAGGCGCTTGCACAATTGGCGACTGTCCTCGAAATTCTGATGGCAGGTCTGATGCAATACCGCAAGCAGCTGCATCGACAGTCAAAATGGGGGAAACCTCCCAGTCCTCAAGTCGAAAAGTCGGGCGGCTGAAGCCAAAGCTCTGGGTCAGTCGAAACCCGCATCGCGGATCTCAACTCTCCGCTGCCGGCCTTGCCGCTGATATCGGGTCGCGATAGACTTCGCCGCTCGGCGAGGCGTTGCCGCAACAGGGAGGTTGCCGTGCTCTTTACGCGCACCATCCGCCGCACCATGGTGTGCGGCTTGGCGATGGTTCTTTGCATGATGATTGGGCTGTTGCTCAGCGCAGTTTACAGCCATTTCTCGTATCGAAACATCATTCGCCGGTTTCATTTCGCCTTCCGAGAATGTCCGCAGAAGCCGGACTTAGCGGCCTCACTCGACAACCTCCAGGCGCCTCTACTGAATAAAGTGCGAGACGAGCCCATTGCCCAAGCCGAAGGTCACCGATATCGATGCGAGCAGTTTCGGAAGGCAGTCAGGGACGCCCAGGCCGAGACCGACCGCTTTATTCAAAGTTTGGTGAACCTAAAACCAAGTTCTGAAATGGACCCGTTGACGCAGGACCTCGCGAAAGATCAAAGTTTGCGACTTAGAGATCGACTGGTGGCGCTCGACAAACTTGCGAGGGACCTTGCGGATCCGAAGAAGTCCGAGACGGCGTTAGTCCGCATTCGGAACGAAATAGACAATCTGCAGGTCCAAGTTCAGCAAATCCCGAATTTCCAACGCGGCGTTCAGCAGACGCTCGATGAAGCCCAAGAACTCAACCGCCGCGGTTTCTGGCTCGATATCGGGTCCGGAGCGGTCGCCGTGCTGTTTTTCTTGGGCTTGATCGTCTACGGATACGTGTGGGTTTTCTCGCCGCTGCGCAAGCTCCATCAAGGCGCACTCCGTGTCGCCCAAGGTGATTTCGATTATCGCCTGCAGTTCACCCGCCAGGATGAGATGAAGGAACTCGCAGACGCCTTTAACAGCATGACAAGCCGGTTTCAGGAAATTCGGGGGGACCTCGACCGCCAGGTTTGCGAACGCATCAAACAGCTAATTCGATCGGAGCGGCTGGCCGGAATCGGTTTCCTGGCCGCGGGGGTTGCACATGAGATCAATAATCCGTTGTCCGCAATCGCCATGGCCGCCGAATCGCTCGTGGACCGCGAATCAGGCCTTGCCGGTTCCGACGCCGGTGAAACAGAAATCGCCAGGCAATATCTGCGAATGATCGAACGCGAGGCGTTTCGCTGCCAAAAGATCACGCGAAAACTGCTCGATTTCGCCCGCGGAAATGGTGATACGTGCGCCAGCCACGATCTCACAACCATTGTGAATGACGTCCTAGGAGTTGTTCGACACATGAGCCGCTATGGGGATCGCACGGTTCGCTTTACTCGAACAACCCCGTGTTCTCTCGAAATCAACGGTCCGGAAATCCAGCAAGTCGTGATGAACCTCGTCTTCAACGGGCTTGAGGCAATGGATGTCGGCGGCACCATGACCATCGACATTTCGGAGCAGACCGACCAAGTAACGCTCACGGTCGCCGACGACGGCTGCGGAATGACCCCTCAGGTCATCGACAACCTGTTTGAACCCTTCTTCACGCAGCGGCGAACCGGTCAAGGAACGGGCCTGGGTCTTTCCATCAGTCATCGGATCGTCACTGACCATGGCGGTACGATCGCAGTCGATAGCGATGGCCCGGGTCGAGGCAGCACGTTTCGAGTCCGATTGCCGCGACGCGCAGTTGAACGTGAAGCGGCCGCGTAAGCGAACCAAGATTCGGCGAGTTTTTTTGGCTCTTTTGGGTTATTAAAAAAGGGAAAAAACGCACCCCAAAAAAGTCTCGAACGGGTCAAACATCAAATGAAATCGGGCACCAGAGTCCGATTGCGACAAGTCACTTAATCTGATATCACCCCGCGGCCCACACGTCTAATGCCGAACGGATTCGGGTCGGGAGCACCAAGGAGAGGGCTGCTTGAACACATTGCCCGCAAATAAGTTGCGCGTGCTGTTCGTCGACGACGAACCGCCCATCCGCGATGTCATGAAGATCGAGTTGCCTCGCATGGGCCACGAGGCGACGATCTGCGAAGACGGCGCTGTGGCAATTGCGGCGATCGATAAGCACTCATTTGACGTCGCCATTATCGACTTGCGCATGCCCGGCGTTAGTGGCTGGGACGTTGTCGACCATCTCAAGAAGGTCTCCCCTGAGACGGAAATCATCATTAGCACCGGCCACGGAAGCATGGATGAGGCCATCCAGGCTTTGCGCCGTGGTGCTTATGATTTCCTTCCCAAGCCGTGCAAACTTTTTGAGATTGCAAACGTGCTAAAGCGGGTGGGCGAAAAGCTCACCATGGTCCGCAAAACGGTCGCTCTTGAGCGGCGTCTCGAGTCGGTCGAAGGTGACTCGAGCCTGGTCGGCGAAACATCGTCAATGCGGCGAGTCAAACAACTAATCGACAAAATCGCACCCACCGATTCGACCGTCCTGATTCAGGGTGAAACTGGAACTGGAAAGGAGCTCGTGGCCCGCCGGATCCACGACCTGAGCCTGCGAGCCGAGGCCCCGTTCGTCGCTGTCAACTGCGGCGCATTGCCTGAGAACCTAGTTGAGAGCGAGTTTTTCGGACATCGAAAAGGCGCTTTCACCGGGGCCGATTCGCCTCGAAAGGGCCTGTTTGAAGTCGCCCATGGCGGAACGCTCTTCCTCGATGAGCTGGGTGAGCTCGATAAATCGATGCAGGTCAAGGTGTTGCGATTTTTGGAATCGGGTGAAGTGCGTCGCGTTGGAGAAAACGACGCGTTCCACGTCGATGTCCGCATCGTTTGTGCAACCAACCGCGATTTGCAGGACATGGTGGCCGAGGGAACATTCCGCGAGGATCTCTTTTTCCGCGTAAATACCTTTGAGATCCATCTCTCGCCGCTACGCGAGCGCAAGGAGGATATCCCCGGACTTGCCAGGTTTCTTTTGGCCCGGCACCTAAAGCGGCAACAGGCTCCCGCCGACATTTTGTCGCCGGCGGCACTGGAAGCCTTGATGAATCACGAGTGGAGCGGAAACGTGCGTGAGTTGGCCAATGCTCTCGAGCACGCGGTCATCCTTTCCGATGGCCGGACGATCTTTCCCGAGCATCTTCCGGTGAGTGTAACTGGACCAACGATCCGCGCGGGCGCCGCGAGCAGCTACTCCAACAGTCAATCCAAGACGCTGCGGGAAATCGAGATGGATGTGATTCACCACGTCCTCGACAAGCACGCAGGAGACAAACCGAAAGCCGCCCTGGAACTCGGGATAGCGCTCAAGACGCTCTACAACAAGCTTAACCAATACCAGGCAAATTCCGCGGCAGGCTAGGACGCCACAGCTGCCGAGTCGCGAGTCAGTGAAGGACAGCGATTTCTGTCTGCATCCCTACATTTTAGTACTGGCGAACGACGCCCACGACCACGCCGAGCACCTTCACGCTGTTGGAATAAATCGGTTTCATTGCGGAGTTTGCCGGCTCGAGGCGGACTCGATCACGTTCGCGGTAAAATCGCTTGAGCGTGGCCTCGTGCCCATCAACCAGGGCGACAACAATTTCCCCCTCGCGGCAGGAATCCTGCTTCCGCACAACGACGTAATCGCCGCTCGCGATCTGGTCTTCGACCATGGAATCGCCTTTGACACGGAGACAGTAGTGGTCTTCGGGTTCGAAAAGACGCGCGAAATCGACACGTTCCGATTCCTCGACGGCCAGCACGGGGCTGCCCGCCGCGATTTGTCCGGCTAATGGCAAACTTGTCCGCAATTGGGGAGATTCGGACAACTGAATCGCCCGCGACATGTGCGATTCGCGAGTAATGAGCCCCTTACGTTCCAGGGCTTTCAAATGGCACATCACGCCGTTCGGAGACCGAATTCCAAATTGCGTGCCGATCTCCCTAACTGTGGGGCCGTAGCCGCGGTTGCGAATCTTATCCTTCAGAAACTCGTAAATCTGCTTCTGGCGGCTCGTCAGGGCGGGTTTTGCGTCAACCATTGCCATCGCTTTCTCCTAGCGGGCCCAATTCAAATTCATAGAATCTGGTTTCAACAGGCACAGTACTGAACTAGCGACAATCTAGTATCCATCCTAATATACGGCTGTGCATTTAGCAAGCCGAAAATGGGTGCAGGCGTTCAGATGAACGTTTTTTAACGGACGTCTACACCACCCGAAAAAAAAGGCCGAGCGTTTGATGACGCTCGGCCCAGACAACTAAAGCTGCGGAAGAAATTGACAAACTATTCCCGCGTGGTTCGTCCGGTTGCGGCGAGAAGGTATTTCAATTGACCGTCGAGCGAGTCCGGCGTTACATGGGTGTCGACCACGATTCCCTCGCCATTGACGAGCCAAATCGACGGGATGTCGTGCACGCCGTAGGCCCGTACGAGTGGGTGCTCCCAGTGCCTCTTAGCGGGATCGGCGTAGAAGATTTGCGTCCAGGACAGGCCGTTTCTCTCGGTGAATTCGTCCATCGATTTGTCGCTCTCGTCCAAACACACACCGATCACCCCTAAAGCCGATTTCCCGTAGGGCCGCAGGACTTGTTGAAGTCGCGGCAGCATGGCTTGAAAGGACTCGGAATCACTGGCCCAGAAGACGATGAGGGTCGGTTTGCCACGATATTCGTCGATTTTGACAAATCCGCCTTCACGAGTCTCACCACCGAAATCGAGCGGTTTCCCTTTGAGTTCGAGGCGACGTAAAACGGCGTTCGCCTGTTCCGCCTGCGGGCTTTTCGGGAAGTTGTCCAGCAAAAGCGTGAAGCAACTGACGGCTTCAGCATCCATATGGTAAAGCTCGCAGGTTTGGCCGGCCGCCGACAAGAGTTGTACAGCCCTGCCGTCCTTGGGGAATCGCGCAGCGAACAACCGGGCCTGGATAGCAAATTGCTGAATAAACTTCGGCTCACTTCTGGAAAGCTGAGCGTTCGTGTGCGCCAAGCGGGCCACCGCAAAGGCACCGTCGGCAGCCGCCACCGAGGTGGGATCTCGCCGATAGAGGGCCTTGGCATCGTCATAGAGGGCCTTGGCGTCTTCCTGGCTGCCGTTGGTCGCCAATTTCAACCGCGCCTCTGTCAAGAACTGAACAGCCTTGTTGAACAGGGGTTCGAGCGATTTGTCTTGGTGAGTTTTGGCAATGACTTCATGGGCCATGTCAATCAGTTTTTGGTTCCGCTGGCGAAGGCGGTCCGCCTGCATTTCGGGCGTCCCCTTCGGAAGCGGCTGCCCAAACAGGACGATCATCTGCCCCAAAAGCCATTCCGGACTTCCCTGCTTTGGGAGACCAAGTTCTGACCCAGCGGCTGGATTTTCGGGAGCGTGTTCGGCGGCAATCGCAGGTGCGGAACCTGATGAACTGCCGATCGAAGCCGTCGGCAGTCCCGGCGAAGGGTTACCAGACTTTGACTGTTTTTCAGACGCGTTGGCTCCGGATGGGGGCGAATTTGAGTCGCCGCAGCCAGCCGCAAAGAGAATTCCGAAAATCGCCAACGATGCCAGGGTCGCCGCAGCGAACCCATTGAGACGTGCTGTCTTGATCATGGTCTCTCCATCCGTTGAGAGATGGGGGATCGAAGCCCCCCGAGAATCCGCAGATTACGGCGTGTCAGACCACGCGCTCCACTCCCAGATTCCGCGTGCACTTCTAGGTTATTTGGGGCATTTTGAGAAGAGGAATCCCGCACACGGGCCAAATTCCAAGGTCCAAACCCCAATGTCGAACGCTTTGGATTTTGGATGGACCGTCAGAGTTGGCCCGACAACCGCACGAAACCTTCCAACCCGTAATACTCAGGCAATCCCAGGTCGTTGTAGATTCGGGAGGTTTTTTTGGTCCGCTCTTCCGCGCGGACCCAGAATTCTCGCTCGTCGTGACCGGGAAAGAGCGCTTTGTCTTTCTGCGATTCGTGTTTAAAGATGGCCAGCTTCTTACGCAACATGACCTCCGGGCTCAGCGGCACGGCCCGTTCAATTTCATGCGGCTCATATTCTTGCCAGGCCCCTCGGTAGAGCCAAACTTCGGGTGAGATGCCCTCGGATTTCACGACTTCAAGGGCTTGAATAATGGCCTGAGCGCAAACTCGATGGGTTCCGTGTGGATCCGACAGGTCGCCGGCCACGTAGATTTGTCCGGGTCGCTGTTCGCGAAGCAATTTGGCGATGATTGCGACGTCTTCTTCGCAGATGGGCCGTTTCGCGACCTTGCCGGTCCGGTAAAAGGGGAGTTCCAGGAAGTGGAGATTCTCCTCACTCACCCCGACGGTTTTGGCCGCCGCCGTCGCCTCGGTCTTGCGAATCAGCGTTTTGACGTTGAGGACCTCTTCGGTGTCAAAATCGCCCGATTGTTTTCGCGCGATCGCATCGTGCAGCTTCTGACACAAGGCCTGGGCCGGTTCGGTGTTCAGACCGAAGATCTTGTGAAACTCGCTGACATAATCGATGTGCCGAAGCGCGTCGTGATCGAAAACGGCGATATTGCCACTGGTCATGTAAGCGATATGGACGTTGTGCCCCTGATCGTTCAGGGTCCACAAGGTTCCGCCCATCGAGATCACGTCATCGTCCGGATGAGGACTGAAAACGATGATTTTCTGCCGCTCGTTCCCGGCGGGCCGATTACAGATTCCACTCAAGAGGTCGTTAAAGACACGTTGCCGGATGGCTTCCGTCGGACCGCATTCGCGGACCAGGTCGTGCAAGCGGTGCTGTACGAAGTCTCGAGCTTCGAGCTTGAGCAGGGGTTTGTTGATTTTTCGGCTGAGCCAAATGACGGCCCGTTTTTCAAGCTGGGGATTCCAGCGGACGGGCCCGACGAGCCAAGGGGTCTGCATGGCCGTCAATTCAGAGGACGCCGCCAAATCGAGAGCAAAGGTCACATTTCGGTGCGCTTGCAGAAAGCTCGCGGTCACTTCCTCGGAGATGGGCTCTTCGACCGCCCGGCGGACGATTTTCGCCTTATGTTCGCCCAGAGCGATAATGACGATCTTACGGGCCTCGAGAATCGTCCCGACACCCATCGTCATGGCTTGCTGGGGGACATGCTCCTCGCCGAAGAAGTCGCTGGCCGCGTCCTGGCGCGTCACGGGATCGAGGGTCACCATCCGGGTGCGGCTGTCATGCGGGCTTCCCGGCTCGTTAAAGCCGATATGTCCCGTCCGGCCGATACCAAGAATCTGCAGATCGATGCCGCCGGCTTTTTCGATCGCCCGTTCGTAGGCTTCGCAGAAGCTGTCCACATCGCGGGGCGGAATGGTCCCATCCGGAATGTGAATACTTTCTGCCGGAATGTTGACATGGTCGAAAAACGTCTCACGCATGAATCTGCGATAGCTATGGATTGACTCCTTCTCCATCGGCCAATATTCGTCGAGATTGAACGTCACGACATTCGAGAAATCCAGCCCCTCTTCGCGATGCAGTCGAATCAGCTCGCGGTAAATGCCGATCGGTGTTGAGCCGGTGGGCAGTCCCAGAACGGTCCGCAATCCGGCGGAATTGTTTTCGCGGATTAAACTCTCGACGACCAGCGCCACATGCCGATCCACCTCGCGAGCATTCTTGAAGGCGAGAGTGGGAACTTTCGTGTGGCGCATGAATTGGGCCGCGGGAGTGCGGGCGGCCGAGCCCACGGGGGATTGGGGAAGTGCGTTTCTTGCAGCGGTCTCGATGGACATGTTGTAACAGTGGTTCCTATGGTGCCCGCAGGGTAATCTGCCTTGGGCGAACTCAACCGAGCCGCCAGCTTGCCTTCATGGGCTCGTTTTTAACTTTAATTGGGCAACCGGACGGCTTGCCACGCGGATCGAACCCGCACCTACTCATTCGTCATTAGACCGACCGACCCTGAGTGAATTCAATGGCAGCCTCCTCCGACATTCCTCGTGTCCTGGCCATCCACGCCCATCCCGACGATGTTGAATTTCAATGTGCCGGAACGCTTGTCCTCCTCAAGCAATTAGGCTGCCCGATCACTATCGCAACAATGACGCCAGGTGATTGCGGCAGCGCCGAATACTCCGCGGACGAGATTGCCGAAATCCGCCGGGCCGAGGCCCGTAAATCGGCTGAGCTCCTCGGGGCGGAATACGTCTGCCTCGAGTTCCGCGACCTTTCGATTGTCGTCGATAATCCGAGCCGTGGAAAGGTCTGCGAGGCGCTTCGCCGGGCCCGGGCAGACATCGTTCTGACCGCTCCACCAGTCGACTACATGACCGACCACGAAGTCACTAGCGTTCTGGTGCGCGATGCGTGCTTTTCCGCATCGGTGCCGAACTATTCGACCCGCCAATGGAATCCCGCTCCGCCGCTTCATGGGATTCCACATCTCTACTATGTCGATGCGGTAGAAGGGATTGATTACTTCGGCCGTCCGCAGAAGCCCGATTTCATCGTCGATGTCACGGCCTCGTTCGACATGAAACAGAAAATGCTCGCCTGCCACGCAAGCCAGCGAAACTGGCTCCGCAAGCAACATGGCATGGATGAGTACCTGGAACGGTGCGAGCGCTGGGCGGCCGCTCGCGGTCGCGAAATCGGCGTCAAGTACGGCGAGGCGTTCCGGCAACATTCGGGACATCCTTATCCGGGCGACAATCGGCTCGCCGAATTGCTCAAAGTGGCAGCCGCAAAATGACTGTTCACGATTCCCTCGACAGGCCGCCGGATTTGCGGCAGAATTGCTTCCGCAAGAGCCCGGCATTCGCGGGCATCTCTTTCAAACGGAGGAGTTGAGTCGATGTCGGACCAGGTTCAGGCGGGCGAGCACGCCGCCGAGAGTCATCTGCCGGCAACCGCGGTTGTTGCGGCCCCGGAACCATTGTTTACCGAACGGCAGATTGAACAATTCGATGCCGACGACGGCGATGCAGGGCGAGCGCTCGGCAAAATGCTGGCGACATTCTTTCTCTACACCGTGGTGGTCATGCTGATCGTCGCGTGGTGGACTTTTACACGCAAAAACTGACGATTTCGTCGATCATTCTTCCGTGCGGCTCTTGGTCTCTCCGATTGCTATAAGCCGCTGCCTCGCTTGATCGGCCCACGGACCCCGGCGGTCGAACTCGAGGTACTTCCGCCAATGGGCAGCGGCTTCTTGCGGCCGTCCAAGCTGCACCAGCGTGTCGGCAACATGCCAATGCGCATCCGGGTAATCCGCGTGAACGGAGAGGGCGATCGAAAAGGCCTCCAAGGCTGATTGAAGCTCGCCTTTGCCGGCATAAATGCAGCCGATTTGCGTCCAGGATTCCAAGTAGTCGTGGTCGGCTTCGACGGCGGCATAATACCGTTCGAGAGCCCCTTCCTGGTTTTCAGCACGAAACAGAGCTTCGGCGAGATGGAAATTGATTTCGGGGCTTCCTGGCCGACTCATTAGCGCCGACCGAAATACTTCGATCGCACTCGCCGTCTCATGTGCGTCGAGCAACCGGCAGCCCTCTTCGAACCAATGGTCCGCTGTCCTGTGGGGCACGGGGCTGACCACCACGGTGCCATTGCTTGGTCCCGCTTCGCCGTCTGTTACACCTTGGGCCAACGCGATGACGTCACCGGCTGGGGCAGGGGGGACGAAATCGAAACAGCGTTGCCCGGTGGACGGTTCGACCAGCCCGTGAGCGTCGCGGAGAACGAGGCGGGAATCTTGAGCTAACAGATTGAGCTGCGAGAGCGGACGGTCGAGCCCTGGCAACATGGAGCGCAACTTAATCAGGCTCGCCTCCAATTGTGGCCGAGGGATCCCAGCCATTAGCAGTTCGCTCAATCGGCGGACTCCGGCCGCTTCGGAAAAATCAAAATACGGAAGCCGAAAGACCTTTCGCACAGGCCGAATCAGCCCCAGCCGTTCCCAGCGGCGGATCGTTCCGATCGGGACGTGCAACGACTGGCAAAGCATGGCCGGTGTATACAGCGAATGGACGTCCCGACAGCGGCCGTCCAATCCCACAAGCCTTAGCCAATCCGATTCGCCGATAATGCGGGCCACAAGCCCTTCCTGTTGCCATTGAACGACCTGCTGCAGCTTGATCGAAGGATGCCCATCGGCTTCGAGCGGCCAGCCTTCCTCTCCGACGACAAGCATCGTCGTTTGCCGACTGACGTGGTGCGTGGCGGTGCCCCCGTACTCTTCAACCAATTCGTGCGCCCGCTGGTGCGTCATGGACGCAAGGGTGCCGGTAAACGACACTCGTTCGCCTTGTAGGCAAGGCGAACTGGAGACCACGGGGCTTTCGGTCGGAGGATCGGCGTTGGGCGACATCGAAGACCGGCTTTCGCGCAAGGTGCGACGGCGAGCATACCCGGCGCGGTCGTTAATGGGTAGCGCGGCTGTGACGGCCGTCGTTTGCGTGAATACTCCCTCTTCGAGACAATTAGACCCGCATGGGCCGGTTCGACGGACCGGGCGAATCGCGGATGGAGGAGTAAAAGATGTCTGCCCTGAAAGGGACGGATCCGGAAATCTGGAGCGCGGTGCAGCGCGAAATGGGTCGGCAGAAATCGGGGCTGGAACTGATCGCCTCGGAGAACTACACCAGCGCAGCGGTGCTCGAAGCGGCTGGGACGATTCTCACCAATAAGTACGCCGAGGGCTATCCCGGCCGCCGCTATTACGGCGGGTGCGAATTCATTGACACCGTGGAAGAATTGGCCCGCCAACGAGCCCGCACGCTCTTCGGCAGCGAGCACGCCAATGTGCAACCGCATGCCGGCTCACAGGCCAACATGGCCGTCTATCTGACCGTGCTGAAGCCGGGCGACACGTACCTCGCGATGAACCTGGCCCACGGTGGACATTTGACACACGGCAGCCCGGTTAATTTCTCGGGGCAGCTTTACAACGTCGTCGCCTACGGCGTTCGTGAAAGTGATCATCGCATTGACTTTGATCACGTGGCCAAAATGGCAAAGGAGCACAAGCCCAAGCTGATTGTTGCGGGCGCGAGTGCCTATCCGCGCGAGATCGATCACGGCAAGTTCGCCGAGATCGCCAATTCCGTCGGCGCCCGCTTGATGGTCGACATGGCTCATTACGCGGGACTGGTGGCAGCGGGCGTCCACAACAGCCCTGTGCCGGTTGCGGATTTCGTCACGTCGACCTCGCACAAGACGCTCCGGGGCCCGCGGTCGGGATTCGTCCTCTGCAAGGAATCCCACGCCAAAGCACTCGACAAGACGGTCTTTCCAGGAATGCAGGGAGGACCGCTGGAGCACATTGTCGCCGCCAAGGCCGTCTGCTTTCGCGAGGCCATGCAGCCGGCTTTCAAGGACTATGGCCGCCAAATCGTCGCGAACGCTAAGACACTGGCCGAAACGCTGATGCAGGGCGGAATTCGTCTGGCTTCCGGCGGGACCGACAATCATCTCATGCTCTGTGACGTGACGGCCGTCGGACTGACCGGCAAGATTGCGGAAGTGGCGCTCGACCGGGCCGCGATCACCGTAAACAAGAACATGATTCCTTACGACCAGCGCAAACCGCTCGATCCAAGTGGAATCCGCATCGGCACGGCTGCCCTCACGACGCGCGGAATGAAGGAAGCCGAAATGAAGCGAGTCGGTGCGTGGATTCTGCAAGTCCTTCGGTCGCCGGAGGACACCCTTGTGCTGGATCGCGTGCGGAGCGAGATTGGCGAATTCACAAGGGTCTTTCCGGTCCCAGGAATTCCGTCCTGACCGTCAATCGCCCGTGGGCCGTCGCGTGGCAATGAGACTTTCAATCGGCACGACGGCATTCATGCTGCCGGATCGAAATCCGTCGAGGTCGAGCGTCACGTACTTGAAGCCAAGCTGACGAAGCCGTTGGGTAATCGTCTGGCGCGCGGCCGGTGCAATCAGCCGCTCGAGATCGGGCAGGGGAACTTCGATCCTGGCGAGATCGCCCGCCTCGTGCCGCACACGGAATTCACGCAGTCCGAATTCCTGGCGAAGAAATTGCTCGGCCTCGTCCACGCGACGGACGCGCTCAGGCGTGACCGCCAATCCGTACGCGAGGCGGCTGGAAAGGCAGGGGGTCGCCGGCTTATCCCACACGGGCAGATTCCAGTGGGCAGCCAATTCGCGAACGTCTGCCTTCGTCAAACCTGCCTCGATGAGCGGGCTGCGGACGGCGTGCTCCTGAGCGGCTTGCATGCCCGGCCGGTAATCGCCCCGATCATCGAGATTGGCTCCGTTGACGAGCACATCGAACTCCAAACCCAAATCGAAACCGCCCTTTGAGCCCGTCGGGTAAAGTAACCGCTCCAGCCGAGTGTACAACTCGGTCTTACAAAAATAGCAGCGGTCCGGCGCGTTCTTGAGGTAATCCGGATTCTCGAATTCGCGCGTCTCAATGATCCTGTGATCAATGCCGATGAGCTTTGCCAGCTTTTCGGCCGCTTCGCGCTCCCCGGACGCCAGACTTGCGCTGACAGCCGTGACCGCGACGGCCTTCTCGCCGCACGCGACCTGGGCCGCCTTGGCAACCACCGCGCTGTCGACTCCTCCCGAAAATGCGACGGCCACACGACCATAGCTTTGCAGGAGGGCCAGCAGCCGGTTTCG
The DNA here is from genome assembly GCA_964459965.1 of uncultured Planctomycetaceae bacterium. GTDB lineage: Bacteria > Planctomycetota > Planctomycetia > Planctomycetales > Planctomycetaceae > DASPSM01. The sequence continues at coordinate 14,183 of CAYWOV010000007.1, forward strand.
CTTTTGTGGGAGTGGGTTGTCGACTTCGCTCATACTGCAACTATATCCCCAGAGCGCGTGGCCATCCACACGTTTTCAATCGGCAAGACGCGAATGCCACTGGACAGCCGTCCGTGGGCTCGGCCTTTCCTTTCGATTAGACTCAAAGAGCAGGCCGCAACGAACAGGGACGACTCAATGAATGCTCGGTTCGCTCGTATAGCCGGAATTGGATTGGCGATCCTTTTGGTCGCCGACTTGGCAGCGCGCGCGGCGGCCCCATTGACGGCGGCACAGAAAAAAGAGTTGTCGGCCATTCGCGGCGAATTAGCGCGGGTTCACTCGCCGATCCGTCACGAAGCGATCGAGGAGGCCGATAAGAAAGTCTCCAACGCCGAGCAGCGGTTGGAAGCGTTTCTAAAGGATGCGGGCATTAGCGACAACGATTCTCACATCGCATCCATCCGTAAGATCATCGCTTCACGAAGACAGGCAATCGAAAAAGCGAGGGACAGAGACGCCAATAAGAAAAGCACTGCCGAGGGCGAGCCCAGAACGAATAAGGGATCATCAAAAGAGAAGGGGGCCGGTTTCGTCAGCCAAATCGCACCGATCTTCGTCAAGCATTGTTTGGATTGTCATGGCAAGGAAGCGAAAGGCGGTCTGCGGCTCGATACCTTTGCGGGAATGGAAAAGGGCGGGAAGAGCGGGCCGCTGTTGGTCATTGGCGAGGCCGATAGCAGTCAGCTCATGGCGCGGTTAACGGCGGCCGGCGACGCTCGAATGCCGAAGGGGGGTGAGCCGCTCAGCGAAACAGAATGCCTGGCAATCGCCAATTGGATTAACCACGGGGCCAAGTTTGACGGAGACGACCCCAAAAAAACGCTCGACAAGTTGACGGCAACGGCAGATCGAACACGGCCGAAATCGTCTGCGAAAATCATTGTCGCGCGTCCGACCGGCAACGAGACCGTCTCGTTCACGAAAGACATCGCGCCTTTCATGGTCGAGCGGTGCCTGCGTTGCCACGGCGGAAACGATCCGAAGGGAGGGCTGTCGCTCGAAACGTTTGAGTCGCTGCTGGCCGGTGGCAAGACCGGCGCGGAAATCGTGCCGGGAAATTTAGAAAAGAGCCGTCTCTGGGCCCTCGTCGGCGAGCAGAAGCCGTTCAAGATGCCGCCCGGTGACGCGTTCATCAAACGGTCGCACTGGAACAGTCTGCGGACTTGGATCGAGGAGGGTGCCAAATTTGACGGCGGCGATTCCAAAAAGCCCTTGCGCGACCTCGTCCCGAGCGAGTCGGAACGACGGACCGCCGAGCTTGCCCGCACGTCGCCGCAGGAACTTCATGAAAGACGCCGCCGCCGAAGCGAGGAATTGTGGCGTCGCGCTTTACCGAAGGAATCGCCGCAGTCGGTCGAGAACGATGCGTTTCTCGTTTACGGCAACGTGCCGAGCACGCGACTCGAGGAAATCGCCCGTTGGGCGGCATCGGGAATTCAAACGACACAGACCTTCTTCGACGATCATTCGGCGACACCGTTCAGAGGCGGATTGGCGGTCTTCGTGATGAAGGACCGATTCTCTTACGAAGAGTTCTGCCAGGCTGTGGAACGGCGGGAACCGCAAGCCGCGATCCACGGACACGCCATTGTCACGTCCGATCTGAAAGACGCTTATGTCGTGATCCAGGACGGCCCCGCGGCGGCGGCGAACGATCCGTCCAGCATGAAAACTAATCTCGTTGAACAGATCGGAGGCGCGTTTCTGATGCGCACTGATCCGAAGCTGCCCGAATGGAT
>CAYWOV010000008.1:0-15711 GCA_964459965.1 uncultured Planctomycetaceae bacterium
CAAACACGACGAACAGAATCAGCAGGAAGGGCCCGGTGATGGGAAAATAATGCAGGGGCGAGGCGTGCATCATTGGCTCCGGTGTCGATTGAATGCTTACTCGTGCGCGGGCACTTTTTGCTTCGTAAGTCGCAAATCGCAGACCCGTTCGTCACACCGCCGGCCAGTAGGATTTTTCCCGGCCGGTCCGAAAAGTCGCGCTACGCGTCAAATCCCATTTTTCGCCTGAGATTGTCGACAGTCCACCGGCAGCGGTCCGAAAGTTGATAAATGCCCGTAATCCCCAGCCGGTTTCCTTTTCGACGGATCATAGTCGGCGGGATCAACCCAGGCGAAGCGACGCACTCCGAAATTTAGCAGTTTCTGCCACTGTGTGCGGGCAATGTTCCGTTCGGCGGCCACCCGTAACCCCAATATATCTCATAGCGAGCGTTGCATGCTCGCCGCTCGATCCTTGGCCATATTCGATCCCGACGACGACGAAGCCCGCCGGCATCGCAGAGCCCACAAGCGTGCGGTCAGAGCGCAGATTCCCGACCCACGACGTGCTACATTCTTACCCGGTGGTATTTCCTGTCGGGTGCGGACGAGGGCACGGTTGCAAGTGAGAGTCATCGGGCATGGGTTTCCGATTGTTGTTCGCTACCGCGGCCATGTTGGCGTTCTCTCCGGCAAGGGCCTGGGCCATCGATGTCAGCGAGATACGCTGGGGTTTTGACGGCCGGGCCACGCCACAGTGCTTCAACCCGCTCTCCGTGCTTGTCAGCAATCCCGGATCGACGCCGTTTGAAGGGACGGTTGAACTGCGCGAATCGCTCGGAGGTGGAAGTCGAGTTGGCGCAGCGCTCGCCGAAGATCTCTATGTCTCCCCGAACTCCAGTCGCTGGGTGCAGTTCTACCCGTATGTCAAAGAGCGTTTCGAGGACTGGTCGCTGCATTGGGGACGGGGAGCCGGAGAAATCGCCAAAGTTCCTCAGCCAGTCATCGCGACTCAAGGACCGGTTTTGTTGGTGGACCCGGACGAACCGGCCAATACAAAAATTGGGCTGAGGCGCTTTCCCGAAAACCTCTTCCCGCCGATGGTGACCGCGACAGACGGACTCAGGACGCTGGCCCTCGACCACGTGCCGCGTTGGGAGGAAGCCCGCCGGCGAGCGTTTTACGACTGGCTCTACCGTGGCGGCCGGGTGCACCTTTTTAAAGCTGAGAGCGGAGACTATCCGCAGTTTTCAGCCGACTTGGCTGAGCTCAACGCTCCTGCCGAACGATTTCGCATCGGGAACGGGCACGTGTTTCGGCACGCTCTCGCCCGCAGCGGAATTAGCGAGGAATTCATCAAGAGGAACTTCGAAGTAAAGCTAAACGCGCCGGGCGAAACGGCTCGCTCTGATGACGACCAGACTGATATCGAGGCAGACGACGAAAATGTCTCGGGCGCTCGCCGAATGGCAATGAACAGCCCGGCCGACGCGCTGTTTCCCGATATCGCGGGGGGACTCTTTGCGTACTTGAAGAGCCTGACGCGCGCGCATCACAACTGGGTGCTGATTTATTCGATGGCCGTCATTTACGTCGTCACTGTCGTTCCCGGAGTGCACTTTCTCGGGCGGAAGCGGTTCGACTACCGGATCGTCTATGGCGCATTGATTGGATTGATCGTGCTTTTCAGTTTCGGTTTTGCGTACTTTGGGCGGCGCGGCCACAACGAGGCCAACGTCGTGAATACGGTGGCCGTCGCGCGGCAGCTGCCCGGCGGCGCGCTCGACGTGACGTCATGGTCCAACGTCTTCGTGATCAACGGCGGCGACTACGACATTGCGCACGGCGGCACTGAGCGACTCTATTCGACAGCCCAGGCGTTTGAGCCGGTCAACGGCGTGATCCACAACGGAGCGATCGGACAGTTTGCCGTCGATATCCCCCCTTACTCGTCGCAGCCGTTCCTGAGTCGTGTCAAACTCAAAGCCGACGGAATGGAGATCGCCGCCCAGGAGTTTTCGGGCGGAGCCAGGCTCACCAAGCTCATCCTGACAACCGGCAAGAACTTCCCCAAGCCGGAGTATCCGAAAGCGGCATACGTCCTGTATCGCGATCGATTTTATTTCGTGTCCTTTTCGGACGGACGCATGCGGCTGATTGCGCAAAGTCAGTCGTTGCCGGAGTTCTTCGGTTCGATCAACTGGAACGATTTTTCGCCGTATGCGATGCGGTTTGGCAACGTGCGAGGACGAAGTCCGCAAACCGAGGCCCCCCTGCTCTATGACTTCCTGATCCGGCCCCTGATTGCCTGGAGCCTGCATTTGCATCGGCAAAGCGAAATTCCAACGTTTCGGTTGCCGGACGACCGTATTCGCTTGTTCGTGTGGTCGGAATTGCCGGACAGCTTGAAAATGGCAGGGTCGCAACTGAAGACACAAAGGGGCCGCATGCTCTATGTATTCGACATTTTGAAACCGGGGAAGGCATGAACCAGGCATCGATTTCCGACTGCGCGATCGAGGTGAGCCATTTCAGCTACGCCTTCAAGCAGCATAGGGCGCTGGATAACATCAGTTTTCGCGTGGAATCGCGTTCGCTGCACGGGTTTGTCGGTCCCAACGGCGCCGGCAAGACCACGACGCTGAAAGCAATCTGTACGCTCCTCGAGCCGCAGATCGGCACCGTCCGCGTGTTCGGGCATGACGTGGTGAAGCAAAAGCACGCGGTCCGGCGGCGAATCGGCTTCATGCCGGACCATTTTTCAATGTACCGCGAAATGACGGTTTATGAATACCTCGATTTCTTCGGAGCCGCGTACGGTCTGACCGTGGCTCAGCGAGACCGGACCATCGCTGACGTCTTGGCACTGACCGACATGGAACGGCGGAAGAATGATTTGATCAGCGGGCTCTCGCGGGGCATGCAGCAGCGAGTAAGCGTCGCACGCGTGCTGATCAATGATCCCGACCTGTTGCTGTTGGACGAACCGGCTTCCGGCCTGGATCCGCGGGCACGGATCGAGCTGATGGAGATCCTCCGCGAGCTGCAGAGGATGAACAAGACCATCTTTATTAGTTCACATATCCTGAGTGAATTGGCTGAGCTTTGCGATAGTGTCACCATTATTGATCGTGGAAAAGTTAAATTCAGCGGACTGCTTCACGATTTGCAGACCGGCGGACAACCGCGCCGAGGATACACTCTCACGCTTGCGGCCGACGGCCCCGACACTCTGGAAAGACTTCGCAATTTGCCCGGTGTCGTCGAGGCGAAGAAATTGGACCAGGGGCCGGTTTACCAGATTGCGCTCGACGACCAGCCCGACGGTGCCACCCTGCTCTTACGCGGCGTGCTGGGATTGGACTTGTCCGTGGTCGCCTTTGCCGAGACGAAAAAGCACTTGAACGACGCGTTTATGGAACTGACGACGCAGGGGGTCCGCTGATGTTGTCGTCGACGTTGGCCCTGTTCACGCGATCGTTCCGCGTTGACGCACGTTCCACGCAGCCGCACGTTTTGCGGCTCCTGTTTGCCGGCGTCATCCTGCTGCAGCTGATCTGGACCCACGAAATGGAGATGATGTTCGGCGCGCCCGGACTGATGGTATTTACCTGGATCGCGTGGCTCAATTTCGTCGTGATTTCGCTGGGGGGCCTCGGTTATTTTGCGACCGCCATCTCGGAAGAGAAAGAAGAAGACTCGTTGGGTCTGCTGAAGATGGCCGGCATCAGTCCGGTCGCCCTTCTGCTTGGAAAATCGACCTCACGACTCATCGCCGTCTTATTGCTGCTGGCGGTCGAGTTTCCGTTCGTCCTTTTGTCGATCACGCTCGGCGGCGTCACGATGACACAGGTCATTGCGATGGCGACGGCCCTGGCGGCGTATCTCGTGTTCGTCGCCAATCTGGGACTCCTCTGTTCGGTCGTCGGCGCCAACTCGCGCCGGGCCTCCACCATGATGACGCTGTCGTTGATCTTCCTCTTGGTCGTCCTGCCGGCATTAGGCGGATTTGCGACATTGTGGACGACGACTCATCCGCAAGACACTCTAGCTCGACGTTGTTTGCTCGCGGCCGCGAACTGGGAGCGGGGTATCTCAATGTGGTCGCGCGTTTCGACCATCTTGAGCACGGGCTTTTCCGAGAGCACGATTAGTCTGCAGGTTGTGTTCCATCTTGTCGGGGCGCTGGGCTTGTTCGGCCTTTCGTGGGCACTCTTTGAACGATTCACGCGGGAGAATCACACGGTACGCCCGATCGAACGAGTGTTCGCCAGACCGACGGGCGGAATCCGCCGGCAGCGGGTCAGCCGCACCTGGACGCTGGCGCTTGCGTGGAAGGATTTTCATTTCATCGCCGGCGGCAAGAGAGTCGTGATTGCGTGTTTCGTGCTGTACTTCCTGATCATCGGCGGTCTGTTTTGGATTTCCTCGGTGTTCGCGCCTCCTGAGTCGCAGTATTCAGCCAGCCTCTTGGGCGGTATCGCGATGGTCACCATGCTCGGCGCCGGTGCTCTGGAGCTTGGCTTGCTGGCCTCGCGAGTGTTTCGCGAGGAGGTGAAAGCCAACACGCTGCCTCTCCTCATGATGCTTCCGGAATCAACCGCGCGGATCGCGTGGACTAAGGCCGCCGCCGCGGTTCCGGCTCTGATTCCGGCGATATGCTATTTTTTGTTGGGCGCTCTGTTGGATGCCGAAGATTTTGCGAAGGCGTTCAAGCAACTCGTCACCTCAATGTCCGGTTGGTACTCGATCGCCGTATTCATTCTGTTTCTGCACCTGGCGGCGTATTTGTCTCTTGTCGTCAAGTGGGGTGCGCTGCCGCTGGCGATCTTTTTGGTCTATCTGTCTCAGATGATTCTGATTTTGATGTTGATGATGTTTGGCATGATGTTCCGCATGACGTGGAACAGCGAAGTTCCCGTGTTCGCGGTTTTACTGACGATTTGTTCGGCGGCGATCGTTGCGCTTGCCCGCCTCATTCCCGGTCGCCTGCGACTGCTTGCGGGGCGCTAGTTCAGTGCGGACCCGCTTCCAGCGACCGCCACGGGCGAATTCTTTGACGGCCACCTTTGCTGAGCCGTCCGGCGCGCTGGATTTGTCGCTGAGATCGAGACACCTGCGGTTGAACTCGATCGAGCCGTCTTGCGTCTATTCGCCTCACGATCGAAAATCAGCTGGACTCTACGGCAGCGATTGCAGTCACAATGAGGTCCAGGAAGTCCATGACGGACCACCGCAAGGGCGAATCGCCAGAATCCCTATCCGGGGCAACCAACGGTCTTCCCGCCGCATCGCTGCCCGCCGAGGTTCTTGATCCGCAGTCTCCGCCGGTGGGCCGCTCCGCCAGCCGCTCGCTGCAAGACGTTCACGGCACGGTCGCCATTCGTTATCCCGGCTTCTTCAAGCGTCTGTTCGCTTTTGTGGGCCCGGCTTATCTCATCAGCGTCGGTTACATGGACCCGGGCAATTGGGCGACCGACATCGAAGGAGGGGCGAAGTTCCACTACGAGTTGATTTGGATCCTGTTGATGTCCAATGCCATGGCCATCCTTTTGCAAACCTTGTCGGCACGCCTTGGCATCGTTTCCGGCAGGGATTTGGCCCAAGCCTGCGGCGAGGCCTACTCACGCCCGCTTTCGATTGCGATGTGGATTCTTTGTGAAATTGCCGTGGCGGCCTGCGACTTGGCGGAAGTCATCGGCACGGTGATCGGACTCAATTTGCTGTTCGGCATCGATCCGATCGTGGGTCTCGTCGTTACGGGCTTTGACACGTTTCTCTTCCTGGCGATCCAACGTCTGGGAATCCGCAAGACCGAGGCGTTCATCGTGGTCTTGGTCGGCACGATTGGCTGCTGCTTTCTTGTCGAAATCATGCTGTCGCAGCCGGGTTGGAGCGAAGTCGTCAAAGGCTTCGTACCGACCTTCCGGCGTTCGCCCCCCTTTGTCTTTAGCACCAGCGAATAATTTGTATCTCCACTCGGCCCTCGTGCAGACGCGGCGGATTCCGCCGACTCGGGACGGGTACCGGCAGGCCTGCCGATATAACCTGATCGATTCGGTGATCGCGCTCAATCTTGCCTTTTTCGTCAACTCGGCCATTCTGGTCATGGCCGGCGCCACGTTCTTTCACCGTCCGGACCTTTGGTCTCAATCGGGCGACATCCAGCTCCAAGATGCGCACCGCCTGCTTTTTCGCGTGTTGGGAACGCGATTGGCGCCGATCTTGTTCGCGGTGGCTCTTTTGGCGGCCGGTCAGAGTTCAACTCTCACGGGCACGTTGGCCGGCCAGGTCGTCATGGAGGGCTTTTTGAATTTCCGCATGCGCCCGTGGATGCGGCGCCTGGTGACGCGGCTGGTGGCGATCGTTCCCGCGTTCTTGACGATCCTGTACTTTGGCGCGAATCAGATGACCAATCTGCTCGTCGCCAGTCAGGTCGTTCTGAGCCTGCAACTGCCCTTCGCAGTCGTCCCGCTTCTGCAGTTCACGAATGAACGTGCCCGCATGGGCGAATTTGCCAGCCAGCGCTGGGTCCGTGTGCTCGGCTGGATGACGGCTGCGATCATTATCGGGCTCAATACCTACCTCGTGTGTTGGGAAATCGGCGGCTGGATTGCCGCGGCCGGTTCGAAGGCGATCTGGTTGGAGATCACCGTCGTCCCAATTGCGATCGGCTGCGGCTTGCTGCTGGCTTGGTTGATCGTCAATCCGTGGCTCGTTGCTCGGCGCGTCGCACCGACCGCCGAATCGGTCGGGCGCACGACGGCCCAAGATGTGGCAGCGCGAATCGCCGAGCCACGATACCGCCGCATCGGCGTCGCACTGGACCACAGTCCCAACGATGCCATCACACTTGAGCATGCTGCCGCGTTGGCGCGGGGTCACGGTGCTGAGATGGTTCTGATCCACGTCGTGGAAGGTGTAGGCGGCCAGCTCCTTGGCCCCGACTCAAGGGACCAGGAGCGTCAAGGCGATCAAGCGTATCTCGAGCAACTGGCACATTCCCTGCGTGCCAGCGGAGCATCCGTGCGGAGCGTCCTGCGTTTCGGACATCCGGCCCGCGAATTGAGCCGGACTGTGGCGGATGAGCACATCGATCTTTTGGTCTTGGGAAGCCACGGACACGGAAAGATTGGCGACTGGTTTTTCGGCGAAACCGCTGGAACGGTGCGGCATGCGGTTCAAATTCCCGTCTTGGCCGTCCGCGAAAGCGGTCGCTCGGACAGCTCGGAACGGCCGAAATAGCGCCCTACCCAAAAGCTTTCGGTGGCCCGCGCGGTCTCTTACCGCGTCCGAAAACTCAAGAGGCGCTTCCCTAACCCGGTCGCTACGGATCCTTGCGGCTGCCACTTTCGATCGGTGAGCAAAAAACGGACCGATGGGTTCTGCATCGGCGCTAAAATTGCTAATGAGCCTCACTCGAATTGACTTGCTCCCTCGACGGTTTGGAACGCTCCCGGCACAATGCAATCATCCGAGCGGGAGTGGCCCAATCCTGTTGGTTGGCAGCGGAATTGTGATCTTGCTTTTGGGCGTTAAAGTGGTCGGCAATCCCCTTCAGCGGTTGATTGAAAAAACGCGCCGCGTGGGTGCGGGCGACCTCAGCGGTCCGCTCGACATCTCGCACCGCGACGAATTTTCGGAATTGGCGGCCGCGTTGAACCTAATGTGCGACCAGCTTGCCGCCGCTCGGGAGGAGCTGCGTCAGGAGACTGACGCCCGGATTGCCGCTCTGGAGCAGCTGCGGCACGCCGAGCGCTTGACGACGGTCGGCCGATTGGCATCGGGCATGGCGCACGAATTAGGAACTCCGATGAACGTGGCCTCGGTTCGGGCCGAACTGATTATCGAAGAGGCCCCTTCCGCGGATGCCGTCGCGAGTGCGAAGATCTCTAGGTCCCAAGTCGACAAGATGGCGGGCATCATTCGCCAGTTGCTCGATTTTGCCCGCCGCCGCGGCCCGCGGAAGGATCGCACAAACCTCTCGCGGCTGATCAAAGAGACGACGAACTTTTTGGATGCCCTTGCCAAGAGCAAGAATGTCGACATCAAGCTCGCTTTACAGGCCGATCCCTCTGACACCCTGGCGGATGCCGGTCAGCTGCAGCAGGTGTTAACAAACCTTTTGGAGAACGCCATACAGGCGATGCCCAAAGGGGGATCGATCAACATCAGGCTCGATCACGGCGAGTTCCGACCGCCGGCCATCGCGAGGGATGACGTTCACTTGGGTGATTACGCACGAATCGAGGTGAAGGACGAAGGCACGGGGATTTCAAAAGACCATCTGCATCACATTTTTGATCCCTTCTTTACCACCAAGGAGGTGGGCGAAGGCACGGGCTTGGGGTTGTCGATCGCCTATGGCATCGTCGAAGACCACGGCGGATGGATCGACGTCGAAAGCGCGGTCGGTCAGGGATCGTGCTTTTCCGTTTACCTGCCGTTGGTCGCCGACGAGTCGCACCGGACGCCGCCGCTCCAGCCGGCTCGAACTGCCTCAACCGAGGTTACTTAGATCCCGAGTCCGCTTCCAAATTTTGTCCGCAGGCTCGGTCGTCAAAACCGCCTTGAATTGACAAGATAAAGGAAATGCAAGTCTCGGACTGCTGTCCATAGTTCTTGGCACGTCCGTTGCTGTGTTTTTGCGATTGGGTCTGCGTCTTTTTTACGAGTGTAACGATGGCAAAGATTGTCCCCCCCTTAAACGCTTCTACGCGAAGCGATCAGCAGGCTTTCGGGCCTAGCATTTTGCTGGCGGAAGATACCAACGAAATGCGCGAGGTCATTGCACTTCGTCTGCGACAACAAGGTTACTCCGTTACCGAATGCTGTAACGGTGCCGAGCTCATCGCTGAGTTGACGGAATACCTTGAGAACGTGCCTGCGGATGCCCGGAAGCGGCGCTTCGATCTCATCATTTCCGATATCCGCATGCCGGGCGTTTTTGGTCTGAGTGTCGTCGAGGGCGGCTCCGAGTATCGAAACTTTCCCCCGACGATTCTGATTACGGCGTTCGGCGACGAGGAGACGCACGAAAAAGCACGGCGATTCGGCGTTACAGCGGTCTTGGACAAGCCCTTCGATATGAACGATCTGCTCGGCAAAGTTCGCGACGCCTTGGCCGGCGCGGCAACCGCCTAGCACTCCTCAGATTCTTTGGTTCGTCATCAGCGAATCGCCCTTGCCTCAACGATGGTGCGGAAATCGAGAACCGCTTAAGCTGGTCGCTTGCGACAAGCCGGCTGGTCGGCGGGACTTTTGATTGACCCACGTCGAATGAGGATGCGCGATGGCACGAATCGAAGTAGACCGTCGCAGTGCGCTTAAGCAAATCGGCCGAACGGCCTCGCTCTGCGCGGCTAGTACTATCCCCGCAGTTTTAGGCGCGCCCGGGGCGACCGGTCGGACGACGGACAGCCCCAAGGGCGACGTCATGTCCGTCGATGTCCTTTTGGGTGAGCCGGGCGCGACCATTAAGCCCGCCTTGTACGGGCAGTTCGCCGAACATCTCGGCGGGGTGATCTATGACGGGATTTGGGTGGGGCCCGATTCCAAGGTTCCGAATATTGGCGGCATTCGCCGCGCGCTCGTCGAACATGTGCGCCGCTTAGGACGAGTGGTGGTTCGTTGGCCGGGTGGCTGCTTTGCAGACGCTTATCATTGGCGCGACGGAATTGGTCCGGCGGCCGGGCGACCGCGGCGATTCGGCCGTTGGCGGGAAGATACCGAGCCCAATCAATTCGGCACGCACGAGTTCTTGCATTTCTGCCGTTTGTGCGACGTTGAACCGTATGTCGCCGCTAATGTGGGGACCGGCTCCGCCGAAGAATTTCAGCAATGGGTCGAATACTGCAATGCGCCCGTTGGCAAAACGACACTCGGGGACGAGCGCGTCGCCAATGGCGACCGGGAGCCTTTCCGCGTCCGCTATTGGGGAGTGGGAAACGAAAGTTGGGGTTGCGGCGGCAAATTCATTCCGGAGGATTACTGCACGCAGTACCGCAAATTTACGGAATGGTTGCCGGATTACGGCGTCCACCCCTACCTCATCGCGTCGGGGCCCAATGGCAACGACCTGAATTGGACCCGGCGGTTCTTTAAAAAATGGCGCGATTATGCCCGCGCTCCCCTTAGTGGTTGGGCCGCGCATTATTACTGCGGCACGACGGGTCACGCTCTTACGTTCTCGCGCGACCAGTGGTACGAGATGCTCGAAAAGGCCAACCGCATGGAGCGGCTGATCACTGAACAATGGGCGGCGCTGGCCGAATTCGATCCGTCGCACCGCGTGAAGCTGATCATCGATGAATGGGGCTGCTGGCATCCGGCCGGAACGGAGATCAATCCACGACACCTACTGGAACAACAATGCTGCCTGCGAGACGCTCTCTGCGCCGCCTTGACTCTCGATACGTTCAATCGGCACGCCGACAAAATCGACATGGCTAACGTCGCGCAGCTGGTCAATAACCTGCACACTCTGTTTTTTGCCGATGGAGACAAATTCGTCGCGACGCCAAACTTCTATGTTTTCGAGATGTACAAGGCCCACCACGGAGCCCAGGGAGTGCGATTAGACGTCCAGGTTCCTGCCATCGCATTCAAAGTAGCCGGCGGCAACGGCCAGATTTTCCGCGTGGCGGGCTCCGCGTCACGGGTGGGTCGGAATCTCACGATTACTCTGGTTCACTCACACTCAAGCGACCCCGCCGACGTAACAATCCGCCTGGCGGGCGCGTCAGCGGCGGGCGTCCGCCAGACTATCCTCACCCATCAGACGCTCAATGCGCATAACACGTTCGACAAGCCGCAGGAAGTGATCCCGAAATCCTCAAGCACGCCGTTTGCGGGCACGGCATTTGTCTGCAAGTTGGCTCCGGCATCAATCAATCGCTTAGACATTCGCCTCGCTTGATCGTCCGACTCAGCTCTCGCTCTCGAGGCTATTCACGGTTCTTATTCAAGCTTCATCCCGACACATTTCATAAATGTCAGGATGAAAGATTTCCATGAATCGCTCCGAGCTGGCAAGCGACGTGAATCCGAACTGCTGATACAGCCCGTGGGCATCGCGCGTGCCGAGCATAAATCGACGCAACCCTTGCAGGTCAGGGTGCTGCATGACGCAGGCCAAAAGCCGCTTGGAAAGCCCTCGGTTGCGGTAGTCCTCGAGCACGAAAACATCGCCCAAATAGGCAAACGTGGCTCTGTCGGTCACGACCCGCGCGAAGCCGATTTGGCGGTCATGATGGTACAATCCGAAGCAAAGCGAGTTTTGAACCGATCGCCGAACCAGGTCGAGAGTGATTCCGGCTGCCCAATAGGAACGTTTCGACAGGAACTCATGGATCATGGGTAAATCGAGTCGGTCCGGATCGGTCGAAACGCTGAAGCCTTCCGGCTGTCCCGCTTCGGGCGGAGCGACGCTCAAATCATTCGTCATTCGTACATTTCTCTGGCGCTTCGACCTGGCTCTCAAACGGACACAAAAACATCAATCGAGGTTCATTGCGGCCAAAATTCTAATTCCGTAGCGAGTCCGGGGCCGAACGTTGGATCCGAGTGTCGAGTTGATCCCCTTTGAGAATCGCAGTAGCGTGTAAATCACAGATGTTCGCTTCATTCAATTCTCCCTCGATGCAAAGGTGCGTGTCATCCTTCAGCCAAGCACATTCGTCACGGCACAGCAGCATATCCAGCAAGAGCAACAGCGGATCCATCCACATGCCAGCGGCGATTTCTCGTGGCTGCTTTCTGGAATCACGCTGGCGACCAAGGTCATTGCCGCGCAGATCCGACGCGCCGGCCTGGTCGACGTTTTGGGAAGCGCGGGATCCACAAACGTTCAGGGCGAAACGGTGCAAAAACTCGATGTGCTGGCTAATCAGGCACTGCTGGCCTGTTTGGGAAACCGAGGGAATGTAGGCGTCCTGGCCTCCGAAGAAAACGACGAACCGGCCGTCGTGCTACGCGACCCGCAATACGGCAAATATGTCGTCATCTTCGACCCGCTTGATGGCTCGAGCAATATCGACGTCAACACGACCGTGGGGACGATTTTCTCAATCTTTCGTCGCGACCTCGAAGGCATCGATCGTCGCGATGCGTCGGTTGACGTGCTGCAGGTCGGCACGAAACAGGTCGCCGCCGGCTATGTCTTATACGGCCCATCGACGATGCTCGTGTATAGCGCAGGACATGGAGTCAACGGCTTCACGCTCGATCCGTCATTTGGCGCATTCGTATTAACGCATCGCGACATCAAAATGCCGGAAACGGGTCCGTACTATTCCGTCAACGAGGCCAACCTCGCGAGTTTCCCCTCTGGATATCAAGCGTTCGTGGCCGCTCTGCGAGATGGAAATGCCGGACAGACTTATTCGTCGCGATATGTCGGATCGCTCGTCGCCGATTTTCATCGTACGCTTCTGAAAGGGGGAATTTTCTTTTATCCGCCGACGCGGCGGCACCCCCGAGGCAAGCTCCGCCTCATGTATGAGGCTAATCCGATCGCGTTTCTCACCGAACAAGCCGGTGGGATCGCGACAGACGGAACGCAACGGATTCTTGACATTCAACCCGTCAGCCTCCATCAGCGAACGCCTCTGGCAATAGGCAGCCGTCGCGAAATGGCGCTCTTGGCCGAGACACTCAGTCGAGGGAAGGCGAGTTAACGCTGCCACTTCCCTTTGGCCAAAATGCAGGTTGCTTCGACCGACCGATTCGTCGCTTGAAAATACCGGCTAATCGCTCATCCAGCGGTCTTGAAGCAAACCTACTCAACCGCCTTCGCAGCTTCGATCAATTCTTCCAAGCCGACCAGTCGCTCTCGTGCGTTCTCCACTCCGCCTGCCAAGCGAATGAAAGTGAGGCCGGCTTTAAGGATCGACTCGGCATGGCCGTCGCCGAAACCTCCGCCGCGATGCGGTTTGCGTCGCAATACGGCTCTCTTCTTATGACTACCGGCTAGCTTATAAAAGGTACTCTTGAAGGTTCCGTCGTTTATCTTCTCATTCGGATGTGCTTTCTTGATTCCTTCCAAGGCGTTCTTTGCTGAACTCCCGCGGTGACTCTTCCGGTAGTTCCGAATGGCCGCTGTCAAGTTGAACCCGTTGCTCTTTCTTGCCATCTGGATCACCCCTTTAAAGCAAGGCACTGATAGGGAAAGAGTATCTCTAATGAAAATGGTAACTTGCAACTGCGAGATCTATCAAGCGTCCGAATGTTGGGTCGTCTCGAGACTCCGCACGATACGTAATGCGTTGTCAACGTGTTTCTGTGCGGAGAATTGGTAATTGAAGACGTCCCGAACAACTCCATCGCGATCGATGACGTATGTGACGCGGCCCGCCAGCAAACCGAAAGTCTTTGGCACGCCAAACGCGCGACGCAGTAATCCGTCCACATCGGCTACGAGCAAGTAGGGTAATCGCTGAGATTGGGCAAAAAGACGATGTGTGCTTTCCGAATTGCCGCTGACTCCGATCACTGCCGTCCCTGCTCGTACGAAGTCCTGATAGGCGTCACGAAACGAACAAACTTCCCGCGTGCAAATCGGCGTGTCGTCTGCTGGGTAGAAGAACAGAACCACCATCTGCCTGCCTCTAAAGTCGGCCAACGAGATGGTCCGGTCGTCGTGCGCGGCCATCGGAATTTCGGGGACACGATCACCGACTTGGATCGATCTCATTCGTCTTATTTCAATGTAGAGACGTCGAATCGCGGTCACCATAACCCAACAAAACCTTCGATGAAGTTAGGCAGACGACTGGGACCTAACTCTCTGGTAAACCCCGAAGATGAAAGCCGGTGATTTCCCGCGATTGCTCGGGACAAGCTAGTTCGGCCAGCCATATACGGTTGCAATGCTCTCGAAACCTCCTCAATCAGCGGATCACCAATGTCGACTTCGTCATGAAGACCGCCCCGTCTCCTCTGTTCAGCAGACCGACGAAATTGCAGCGAAAGCCAGCATTGGCGCCATTATGGCTGAATCGCCTCCCGGCGCCGGTACCGGTGAGGAAGGGTCCCAGACCAGCCGGCCCTCCGTTTTGGGACGTGAGCATCTTGTTGATCATTTCACGATGAAGCACTTTTGCGGATCGGCCCTCATTCGCTAATTGAATCTCGATAATGTAACGCGCCATGTCAGCTGGCGTGGTCCAAAGTCCTGCGGCCTGCATCTCGGGATAAATATGCCATCTGCCAGGAATCGGATGCCCTTTGTCATCGTGGCCCGACGCGGCGCTTGCTCGAAGATGTTTTGGCAGCGGCTGTTCATATGTGCTGGAAGCCATCCCAATCGGATTCAAGACCAATGATCGCATGACTTCTGGGAACGGCTCGTTCGTCACGTCCATTACGAGTCGCTGCGCGATCAGAGTGCCGCCGCCGGAGTAGCGAAAGCCTTTTCCAGGGACCTTGTCAACTCGGATCGGAGGCGAATTGGCGGGCTTGACTCCGTCCAGTATTTGTCGCAGAGTCGGCAGCCGCTCCCTGACCGAATAGCCGCCGAATCCATGCACTGTGGTACCGGCGGTATGACTGAGTAAGCTTCGCAAGTCGACCGGGGGTTCGCGCGTGAATTGATTTGCCGGCACCTTCCATGACTTCAGTTCGCGATTGACGTCGCCATCCAGGTGCAGCACGCCGCGTTCGACCAGCTTGAGTGCGGCCAGCGCCGCTACCGGCTTGCTTGTGGACGCGGCTTGAAACAGCGTGTGACGAGTGACCGGCGCGCCGGATTGACTGTCTGCAACGCCGTAGCCTTTGGCCCACTCGATTTTGTAGTCGTGGATCACGGCAACGCTCGCGCCCGGCACGCCGAAATGGTGCATTCGCTCGATGATGTTGGAACGGACACCCCCACCCTTTTGAGCGATTAGGCCGTTCTCCACGGCCGCGATTCGCTGACGCACGTCACTCGATTCGTCGGCCGCGACGCGGTTTGCGAACAAAGGACCAGCGAGGATTGCGGCAACGGCGACAAGCGACCGAGAAAAGCTTGGGTTGAATAGCGCTCTGTTTTGGTTGGCCTGCGGAAAGTCCGCGTCACTTATAGTCTCGCGAATGCAGAAACAGTCGCGTCGCCAAGTGCGGCCGTCGTCACCTCCTTGCTTTGCCGCATGAACATTGCCGCAACCGGTTTCAGGATGTCGCGGACTCACCGTATTCCTGCGGTTAGCTCTATGTTCGTTGGTTCGCGTCAACTTCATCATGGGTTCTCGCCGTTGGTTACGTCGTCTGAGCCTGAGTTTGCGCGGTTCAAATGCGCGCGGCAAGCCTCGCCGCGCGACGTACATCGAAGCGGTCTCCGACGTAGGGTTGTGGGAGTTATCGGGCTCGGTGCGTGTGAAAACGCCAAGTGACCCGCGTCGACCGGCGACACTGGCCGATCGGGCTGCCTGATCTTCGTTTCATTTGACTGATGAACGTGCTTGGAACAGCGCGCAGCGCCGCTCGGGACGCAAGGTGTACAACGCACAGACCAGAGCCTGATGAACCAAATGGTTCGTTTCAGTGCGAGGCGCGCGTCACAATCGGCAGGACAAGCTGCGACGGATGCGACGCGTCGTGGTAGACGGTGTTGGTCGCGATCTTAGTTTGACGATTATTGTTGAGTGTTTCGCCGGTGTACGGATTGATATCAAACCGCGGAAAATTGCTGCTCGAAACGTCGAGCCGAATGCGATGACCTCGTTTGAAGACATTTGACGTGGGATAGAGCTG
>CAYWOV010000009.1:0-15184 GCA_964459965.1 uncultured Planctomycetaceae bacterium
GCCCTGTCTCCGTTCGCTGCGGCGCGATCTCTCCCGCAAAGGACCCAGTGGAAGAGACGATGCATGCGACGGCGAGCAACAAAAGAAACGCCAAGCGGCAACGCATGTCGATGACTCCGGACGCTCTCGGTCACAAGAGGGAATCGTCGGCGTGAGAGCGGACACAGTCAGTCTACGGTCGCCTTGCCGGCGTGCCAAGAAGCGAAAGAGGGTTCGAGCGGCTTCAGGCGGCCCGACGAATGGCAACTTCGCGCTTGGGATCCGCCGTCTCTCCATCAAACGGACGCAGCATGTTCGATTCGGCCAATGCGGGCCGAGCATTGCTGCGCCGGCCGAGTTGGTGCATCCAGTCGAGGAAACCCGGAGCAAAGCGCTTCGCGTTATAGAGCACGTACGCCAGCGGCGTCAGCAGCACGAACCGCTGATTCCTTGTAATCGCGCGTACGGCGGCCGCCGCAGTGCGTTCGGGAGATGTCGAGAGCCAGGCCGGCGGATCGGGAACGACGGCGCGACGCTTTTTGCCGCTGATCGCCGACCGGTAAAGATTCGTTCGCACGGGACCTGGACAAAGGGCCGTCACGCCGATTCCGCGTCGGCCGAATTCCGCCCGGAGCGATTCCGTAAAGCCGACGAGTCCGAATTTGCTCACGTGGTACGCCGTTGTGCGCGCCCCGGCGACCAGGCCGGCGACGCTGCACACATTGAGAATGTGCGCCTCCGGCCGCGACAAAAGCGTCGGCAGGAGTTCCCGCGTAATTTGAATCGGTGCGAGCAGATTGATGCTCAATAGCCAATCCCATTGCGCGGCGGTCATCTTCTCCGTCGGGCCGTAAAAAGCCACGCCCGCGTTATTGACGAGAATGTCGACCCCGCCCCAAGCGGCCGCCATTTCGGCGAGGGCCGCCGTGATTTCGTCCGGCTGCGTCAAATCGCAGCGAACGCCCACCGCGTCGACGCCGCAAACCCGAGCGTCGCGGACGACCTCGGCGAGCGCGTCCTCGTCGACGTCGAGCAGATAGACGTGCGCCCCCTCGAGTGCCAAGGCGAGCGCGATCTCGCGTCCAATCCCAGAAGCGGCCCCCGTAACGAGAGCCCGTTTGCCGCGGATCGATTTCATCGTTGCCTCCCTGCCGATGACGTCAGCCGGGCGAATTTAATCAAATCGCGGTCAAACCGACAACTACAATTTCGGCTCGACCGCATTTGGCAACGAGTGGGGCCCCTGTTTTGCCGCGCTGGCCGCATGCGGAGTCAATCGACGGCGGAGCGACTTCCACAAAATGCCGAACAGGCGGCCCGTGACGATTTGGGTGGTCAGCGTTTCGCGCTCGGTCGCAAAGTTTCGCCAGACGGCTTGGGTGTATGGGGTCGCGCTCGTGCGGACGACATGATAAAAGCCTCGTTGACGAATGGTGCGCAGACCGTCGACATAGTGGCCGACGATGTTTCGATTGACGAGGCCGCCCGCGACCTCGACGCCGACAATCGCTCCCTGTGCAACCGCCTCGACTTTGCCCAACATGTGCAGCGTCAGCGCTCCGGAAACGCCCAACAGACTGACCCCCTCGGTCGTGGAAATCGCCCGCATCTCGCGCCAGTGCGACTGCACTTCAGCTTCAGAGGGAATGGCCGCCCGATCGGTTCCGGCGATCGCGGACCGCGTGCGCTCGAGGGTCAGCTTTAACTGCTCGACGGACAGGGGGGGCGTGGCGATGAACGATGCGGTTTCCGCGGTCGTCTTCTGAATAGCCTCGAGCAAATCGTCGACTCGGTCGATTTTTGATGTGTCATTGATCAGGCCTCGCTCATGCAGTTCGGCCGCTAGCTCCCGAACATAGGATTTCGACCCATAGGCGACGTCGCTCACGACGGCAAAGACCCAAATCGGCGAAAGATGGAGCGTCGCCACGCCGGCCAGGTCGACAAAATTGCCGACGGCCTTGCGGGCAAGATACTGATCCACGGGTGCAGTTTCTGCCGTCGAGGCCCGCGATTCGACTCCGCCCACGTCTTCAACCAGAAACCTGAGCGAATTCGCGACGACGATCTCGTACGTTTTGGAGCTTTGGAAAGCCTGCGGCACCAGCGCGTGGGCGGCCTCGCGGGCGGCTCCGGCCGTCAGCCCAACCGTACTGCGAACGGCCCGCTCGGGAAGACTCACCGTATAGAGAAGAAACCGCGAAAGGTGAACTTCGCCCACCATGCCGTGATTTTTTTGTTTCGCAGCCGCGACATCCGTTTGCGATTCGTTCATTGGGGACCTCCTGGTCGAATTTCGCGGAGTAGACTAGGGAATTGCCTGCGGGCGAATAGCCGCGTTAGCCGAATTCCCTTGCGGCAAGTCGGGCGGGCACCTTAGAGTGGAATAGGCGATTGGGCAAGACCGATTTCGCGGCGCAAGTCGTCCTTTAATCGTCGCTTCGGTCGCTTGAACCCCTAACCTTCGCGAAGGGTAATGAACGTGTCGAATAAGACCCAAACGGCGATTGCATCGCTCGTCGCCGCGGTACCGGCCGGCGTGCTGGGTTATTTCGTCGTGACTTCATTTCTCGCTGGGCTCGAGCACCTGCCGACTGTATATCAGGGACTGTACGGCGCAACGTTGGCGGGCTGTGCGGCAATGGTGTTCTTGCCGTTCGCGGTGATGATCTTCGGTCCGAAATCTGCGGCCAGAAAGCCGGCCGCTAACGCGGGCGGCAAAGAGGACGCGGCAGCAAAAACGGCCGAACCCGAAGAGGCGAAATCGGAAGTAGGATTCGAGGAGTCGAGTCCTGACATCGACGCCGTGGCCATCGAAGAGGCGACGGAAGCGCCGGTTTCGACTGGCGAGTTGGAAATCGTCGACGCCACGCCGTCCGACGCCGACTTCGACGCGTTTGACGGTTTCGACGAGGGGTCGTCCGAGAACGAAGCACCTGGCTCCTCTGCCGACGACGAGTTCACGTTCGACGACGAGGACATCGAGCCGCCCAAGAAGAAAAAGAAATAGCGGCCGACAGTGGGGCAAGCTGCTGGTTTGCCCGTTCTCTAGCTGCTCGCGCTACGATACGAACGTAGCGACCAGCGAAACACGGCCCGGGACGCAACCAGTCCGACGACAGCCGACGCGATTGCGACGAGCGTCAACCAGGACGGATCGAGCACTTTTGCGAGCAGAATCCGCGCAGGCACCGTCACCACCAGCAAGATAGGCACGACATACGTCAGGCCGAATTGCAGCGCCTCGCCACCCGGCGACCCGCCGTAAATCCCCCGCGGATAGCGCGCGAAAATGGTGACGTAAAACCAGAAATCGTAAAGCCCCGTGTTGCGGCCAAACCAAACGCTCGTCGACGCCAGCAGCAACATCAGGCTGTAAAGCAACGTCACTCCGACGACGACAAACAAGACGTACATCGCCGCGTGCATAAGGTGCGGCGGATGGCCGATTTTCACAAGTGAATAAGTCACGAGCGACAAGGCCAGCACCGTCTGGTTCAGCATGGCCAGTTCCATTTTCTCGAACGAAACGAGGAACTGTGAATCAATCGGCTTGAGCAGCACGAAATCCAGATTGCCCGTGCGGATGAGTTCGCTGAAGTTGGCACAGTTGGGCATGAAAAACGCCTCGACAATCGAGTTAATCAGCATGCCCGTCGCCATAAAGGCGAAATATTCCTCGCGCGTCCAGTCGTCGATTGCCGCGACCTGGCGATAGATGATCTCAAATAGCGTCAACTGTGCGACGAAGTAAAACGTCCGCGTCATGATCGTGATCAGCAGATTTCCGCGAAACGTCATCTCGCGGGTAATCGCGTTACGGAAAAAAGTCGCGAAAACGCGGGAGTAGTTCGCCCGGTGCGATTTCGCCGCATTGGCCGGCGTTTCGAGGGGGGCCGGGGACAAAAGGCCGTCAGTCGACAAGCTCGACACCTTGCGGCCCCTCTTGGATCGAACCGATGGTCCAGTGCCCAATTTGATGCGACGCGAGCCGCTCCGAAACGGCACGGACTTGTCGCGGCGCGACGATGAGCACGAAGCCGATTCCCGCGTTGAACGTGCGGAACATCTCGGCCCGCTCGACAGAACCGAGCGACTCGAACCAGTCAAAAACGGCCGGCCGCTCCCACTTCGAAGTGTTGATCACAGCCCGGCAATTCTCGGGCAGAATACGCTCGATGTTATCGACCAGTCCGCCGCCTGTGATGTGCGCCATGCCGTGGACGGCCGGTTTGCGCGGCGAGGAGCCGAGAATATCGAGCACCGGGCGGACGTAAATTCGCGTCGGCTCCAGGAGCGCGTCGGCAATCGAGCCGCCGAGCGACGGCACGGCCTCCGCCATCTTCAGGCCGCTGTGTTCGAAAACGACTTTGCGAATCAAGCTGTAACCGTTGGAATGAAACCCGCTCGCGGCCAGGCCGATAAGCTTGTCACCCGGGCGAATCGCCGTACCGTCGATGATGGCTTTCCGTTCGACAACGCCGACGCAAAAACCGGCCATGTCGAAATCGCCTGGACCGTAGAGGCCCGGCATGATGGCCGTTTCACCTCCCAAGAGTGCCATCCGAGCTTCGATGCAGCCGTCCGAGACGCCTTTGACCAGGGCGGCCAGCCGCCCGGGGTCGTCACGGTCCATGGCGATATAATCGAGAAAGAACAGCGGCTCGGCCCCCAGGCACAACACGTCATTGACGCACATCGCGACGAGGTCGATGCCGATGGTGTCAAAGCGGCCGGCTTGGCTGGCAAGCTTGACCTTCGTGCCGGCTCCGTCTGTCCCCGAAACAAGCACTGGGTCCTTGTACCGTTTGCCGCCGGGGCGATCGGCGTCGTTGAGCCGAAAGAGTCCTGCAAAACCGCCCACCAAATCGATGACCCGAGCGGACTGCGTTCGCCGCATGAGCGCCGGGAGCTTGTCCATCGCCTCGGAATAAAGGCCGAGGTCGACGCCTGCGTCCTTGTAGGTGAGCTGCGCCATTTCAGGATGATAACGGAAACGTCGTGGATCGTCTTGCCGTGAAAGTCACACCACGAAAAAAGCCCACGGAAAGCGTTCCGTGGGCTTGTGTTATTGTGCGGCGTCTACTTCTGCAGCGCGGTTTCAATTGCCGCGACGACCTTGGGGTCGTTCGGCCGAATGGTGCTGCGGAAACGGGCGATGACTTTTCCGTCGCGCCCGACGAGAAACTTCTCAAAGTTCCAGCCGACGGGCCCCGGATCCGCGGGCGTCGCTTCGGCCGACTCGAGCCATTTGTAGAGGCCGGTCTTGTGCGGGCCGTTCACTTCGATCTTTTCGAACAAGTCAAACGTGACCTTGTACTTCGAGGTGCAAAAGTCCCGAATCTGCTGCGGAGTTCCGCGCTCCTGACGGCCGAACTGGTTGCACGGAAAACCGAGCACCGCCAGGCCGTCCTTCGAGTACTTCTCGTGCAGTGCTTCGAGTCCCTCGTATTGCGGCGTGAAGCCGCAGGCGCTGGCCGTGTTGACGATCAAGAGGACCTTGCCTTTGTATTGCGAGAGGTCGACGTCTTTGCCGTCGAGCGACTTGGTCTTGAATTGCAGCACGGCGGGCACGTCCTTCGTGTTCTCGGCCGCAAAGGACGAAACGGCGTAGACCGGAACGAACAGGCCGAATACGGCGGCAAGCATCAAGCGGGACATCGACGGTTCTCCTGCAGGGAACGGTGGGGGTTCAACGACGGTTGGTTCCAATCTAACCAAAAAGCGGCCGAATACAAATCATGTGATGAACGCCCCGTTAAGGGCGACTCATCGTGCGTCCTTGACGATTTCTTTCGCACTCGGCCTCCATTCCGGATGGGCGGCCGCCGCCTTAAGGCCCGTCTCAAACATTCGAGCGACTTTCTTGAGCAGCCACGTCGGTGCGAGGCGCTTCAGATACCAGTTCATCCGCGATTCAAACGGCACGAGCAAATAAAGCTGCTTTCGGTCCATCGCGCGAAGAGCGGCTTTGGCGACGTCGTCCGCGGTCATTTTGGCCTGCTCGAACCCTCTGAGGAACAGGGTGCGTTCCTCCTCGCGGCACCAGCGGGCATTGTCCAAAAGGTTCGTCCGAAAGACTGCCGGACAAATCGCCGTTACGCCAACATTAAAGGGCATGAGTTCGCTGTACAGAGTTTCGGAGAGTGCCAGCATGCCGGCCTTGGTCACGTTGTAAGCCGCCATCGTCGGTGCGGAGACAATCGCCGCCAGCGAACAAGTGTTCAGAATGTGGGCCCCCCGCGGATTTCCCTTGAGCCATTCGACGAACGTGTGACAGCCGTTGATTCCGTTCCACAAATTGACATCGATGATCCAGCGCCAATTCTCGATCGGGTACTCGCCGACCAAACCCGAGCCGGCGACCCCCGCGTTGTTTGCCAAGAGGTCGAGATTGTCCCAGCGGGCTTTGAGCCGATCGCGAAGCGCCTCCCATTCCTCGATATGCCGCACGTCGAGTTCTTCGACGAAGCCTTCGCCCCCGGCCTGCCGCACGAGCCGCAACGTCTCCTCGCAGCCGGCCGTGTTGACGTCGGCAAGCGCGAGGCACCAGCCCTTGCGACCGAGTGCGACCGCGAGCGCTCGCCCCAGGCCGCTGGCCGCTCCCGTTATGATTGCCTTTCTTGGCTCGTCCATCACAGTTCCCTTTCACGACTGCTTAATCCACCGTCCGCCGACGGCAAATCCCTCAAATCCCCATTTCTGCGAGACCATCGATCAGCCGCATCAACGTGCCGGTCAGCGTGGGGTGGGTGCCCTCGAACTTTTCGACTGCCAATTGAAGGCGGTCGATCAGGGATTGGTGTCCGTCTTGAGGCTCCCCTTCCTCTTGCAGAGCGGCCCGAACGTCGCGCAGCGCCAGTTCGAGTGCTGCGCGTGATTCGGCGTCAAGATTCGGCGAGTCGCTCAGTTGACGTTCGAGCTCGGCGGCTGTCTCACGAAGTTTTTCGACGTGCATGTCCATGCGGTCTTTGAGGGCCATCTTTGAGGCCCGAGCTTTGGCCCGTATCAGAGGATCGTCAGGCGGCCGTACGAGCGGCGCCTTCCATCAACCTCCAGATTAAATCAGCCAGCCCCAATGTGCGACAGTCAAGCGAGTCGATTTCCGGTCTGGCCGATGGAATCTTTGACGCGCGACTTCGGGCGAGCAACCGGCGTAGAGTTCGCCAAGCCGCGTCACAGGCACTCGCCGTCAAACTGCGGACCTTCGTTTTCGAGGAAGAACTCCGTCGCCGACTCCGCTCGAAAGGCTGACGCGGCTCAAGCCGTTTCGACGTCCGCGACGACATAAACAGCGGGCCGTTTCGCCGCGAAGCCATCACCGGCCCGATCGCAAAAAAAACCGGGCGAGCGAAATCAGAAAGCAGCAGACTCCGTGACAAGTGACAATTCAGACGCAAAGGAGTTGGGGATCGGCCTCGGGTTCGCCCTTGGCATTGTTTTAGCCATCCTTTCCCTCTCGGAGATGCCGTTCGTCGGCCGGACGCGTGTCGAACCGCCTCGTCTGAACTTACCCGGACGGCAGAATCGCGACGACCAGGCGCGCGTCGAGCGATTGGCCGACGTGTCCATTCCTGGAGACGCGGGTCAAAAACCTGTCGGCGTAAATTCATTCTCCAATCCCCCGGGTAACCAACAGGCAGCGCCGACGACGGCCTCCGCCAAGGCTCAACGGCTCGTTGCCGAAATTCCGCCTGCGCCCGCGGTGCTCTCACCGCTGGTGCCTCCGCCGCGCGATCTCGATGAGGACCCGCAAACCCAGCTCAACCACGCGCGTTTTCTGATCAAAGCCGGTTTGGCGCCCATCGCCAGGGAACCCCTACGAAAGGTCGTCAAATTCGCCCCTGGCACGCCCATCGCACGCGAGGCCCAGCACACGCTCGACACCATTTCGCGATACTAAGCCGAACGCTCATCCGAACCATCAAGAGATTGGCCGGGTCTGCGGTGTGCAGTTCGCGTGGTCGATGCAAAGGCCCGGCGCGCCTTTCTCTAAAGCCTGGCGAAAGTCCGCTGGCAGCGGCGTCTTGACCAGCGTGGCGGCGTTAACCAGAACATAGACCGTTTCGCCCGTCGCGATGACCGCGTCGATTCCGCCGATGCGGAACTCGCTGGCGATGACGAACGAGGTCGTGCCGAGCTGCTTCGCCCAGATCGACACTTCGACCACCTGATCGAAACGAGCGGGGGCCTTCCATTCCACCGCCTGCTTGACGACCTGGTAATCCAGGGGACCTTTAACGAGCGATTCACCAAAACCGAGCACGCGCATGAACTCGAACACGGCCAGGTCGATGTAGAGCGCGAAATGCGCGTTGAACGCGACTTTTTGCGGGTCGCATTCGCAAAAGCGCACGCGCAGTCGATAAACGAAGGGCTTAGCCATTTGTCCTCGTCCGGGCGATAAACCGTGCAAACTCGGCAGGCAGCGGCGAATCGAATTGTAGCCACTCGTGCGAATGCGGGTGGTCAAAACCGAGCACCATCGCGTGCAGGGCGCGGCGGTTGGCCTTCCAGGCAGGATGGCCGGCTAAATCGGCACGGTAACGTTCGTCCCCAAGCACCGGATGACCGGCTTCGGCGAAGTGCACGCGAATCTGGTTACGACGCCCCGTCTCCAACCGCACGCGAACGCTCGTCGCTCCGCTCAGCCGTTCCTCGACACGAAAATGCGTCACGGCCGACTCCGTGCCGTCGTCCTCGTCGCCCTGGCCCATGCGAACCGAATACCGCTGCAGACTTTTGGTGGTTCCGAGCCGGCTCGAAAACGTGCCTTTCTCGCGGGCCACGTTTCCTGCCACGATCGCCGTATACTCTCGCTCGGCCTTGCGTACGCGGAACTGGTCGCGGAGTTCGCGGGCAACCCGCGGATTCTTGGCGAAGACCAATAGGCCGGACGTGCCTCGATCGAGCCGATGCACGACGGCCGCCCGACCGCGATGCCCGCGCCGATTGAGATAATGGTCGACCGCATCAATCAGGGTGTTTTTTTCGCCCCGATCGCTCGGCACCGTCAACACGGCCGCCGCCTTATCGACAACAAGCAGCAACTCATCCTCGAACACAAGGCGAAACGCCGCGTTCCCCCGCTGGCGCGGCTTCTCGCGATATCGCATCTTAGGATCGTGCCGAACCGTGACGCTGTCGCCGTTCTTCAAGCTGGTCCCAGGTTCCGTGCAGACCTCGTCATTCAGGCGTACGCAGTCATGATCAAACAATCCCCGCACGCCGCCCCGCGATCGGCCGGTCAGTTCCTGCACGATGCGGTCGATTCTCGCGACCGGGCCATCGGCGACTTGGCGATGCAGTTTAACAATTGCCACGACTGGCTCACTCACCCGGAAACGCGTCGACCTAACTGGTAAGCCTCAACAGTCGCTCGGCATTTTCGCGAAAAATCTTCCGCTGCACGTCCGCGGGAAGCTTCAGCGAATCGAGCACTTGGAACTGCGGAACGGCCTGCCCTGGTTCGAGATAGTCGGTTCCAAACAAAATGCGGTCTTGGCGGCGGATGAGAAATTCTCGGCCAAAGACCGGGTCGCGGCTGAGAGCGCCCGCTCCCGAGCCGGCCGATAGATCGCCATAAATGTTGGGATAAGTGTCCATCAGCCGGTCGATTGCCCCTCCCGGCTTGACGGACCCTCTTGGATATCCGCCGAGGTCGCTCGCCCGAGTTTCTCCTGAAATCGACGCCCACCAGCCGGGACCATGGCCAATAAATTTCAGCTTCGGGAATGTCGTGAGGGCATGAGCCAAGCGTGGAAGGCCCGGTTTATCCTTGCCACGGACTGCGTCCATGTGGAAGAGCAGGGGGATGCCGATCCTTTCGCAGACCTCGTAGATTTGCATCATGAGAGGATCATCGAAATCGAGTCCGACTTTGTGCTCGCCGAAGCCTTTTGCACCCTGGTCAACGTGCCGGCGGATGATGCTGTCGAAGCCTTTCACGCCCCCGACGACTGAAGTCCGGGGGTCGATCGAGCAGAACGGAACCAGCCGCTCGGGAAATTCCTTGGCGGCTGCGAGCGCCCCCTCTGTCAGACACAAGAAACTCGACGATTCCGGAGATGTCAGGGGGAGCACGATGGATTTTTCGACGTCATGCTCATCCATCCAGCGGACGAGGCCGGCCGGCGTCAGTTCCTTGTGCCCGTTCCAAACCGTACCTACGTGCGTGTGTATGTCGATATATTTCGACGCACGGTGGCGAGGCTTCGCGACGCACTGACCGGGCAGAACGGTCCGCGCCACGGCCAAACCGACTCCTGCGACCGCCGTCCGCGCGAATTGACGTCGCGTCAGCATTCCGGTTCGTCCTGGCCGGCGCGCCGCGGTAATTCGTCGAGCACGCACGCACGTCGGTAGGGAGCTAGCATGTCGGGCACGTTGCGACAGGCAATTAACTCAGCCACGATGCTAACTGCAATTTCCGGGACGGTCTGCGATCCGATCTCGAGGCCCAAAGGTGCGTGAACGCGGCGCAAATCGTCCCGGGGAATCCCGTCGCGGAGCAGGTCGTCGAAAATGAGGCGGATTTTGCGGCGGCTGCCAATCATGCCGACGAAGCAGGCCGGCTTTCGCACAAGCAGGGAGAGGGCCTCTTCGTCGTGATGGTGTCCGCGAGTCACGATGATGCAAAACGTCTGTTCATCGACCGACAATCCTCTGAGTGAATCAGAGAGCGTGCCCAAAAGCAGCCGTTTCGCGAAGGGAAAGCGTTCCGCATTGCAGTACTGCTCGCGGTCGTCGACAACCCACACGTCGAAGTCGGCCTCGTGGGCCAGTTCGGCCACCTTCTGGCCCACGTGGCCTGCACCGACGATGATCAGCCTCAAGCGATGTAATCGAGGAAGATACGAAACGCCCGCTGAAACGTACGCGCGCGGCCGCTGTGACAGCGGTTTGACGTTTGCCAACAGACTTGACGGCAGTGAGTCGCTCCCGCGGTGGGCGGCGATGGTCCCATTCTCATCCACAAGCCAGCGATCGGCCGCGGCCCCGCCGCCCGATTGAGGCTCAAGCAGAACGGCCTCGGTAAATCCCTTGCCTTCCGCGAGTCGTGAGGCGAGGGCGTCGTAGTAACCCACGTCGTCCCCCGGCCGGAGCGGGTCGACCAACATCTTCATTCGTCCGCCGCAAATCAGTCCGTCGTCCCAACCGTAATTGTCGTCGAGGTGGAACGTGACGATTTCGGGCCGGCCCTTGTCGAGCAGAAACAGCGACCGCCGTTTCACCTCGGCTTCGACACAGCCGCCCCCCAAGGTGCCGGTCTGCGAGCCGTCTGGGAAAACGAGCATCGTGGCGCCGGGCTTTTGCGGCGTCGACCCGCGAGTTTCAACCAAGGCCGTGTAGGCAACCGCCTGCCGGTTGCGGAATGCTGCTTCGAGGTCTTGCAGGACGTCGCGCATCGGGCCTCTGTGATTGGGCCCTTGTAATTGGCCCTCTGTCACCGCCGGGGATTCGCTGTGCCCACTCGTCGGCTTTATTTTACCGGTGGAGTCACGCCGGCTCCGGTCGTCGAGCCACTTTCCGAGCTGGTTGTGACTGTCTTTTTCTTCTTTTCCTTTTTGCCTTTTTTGGCGGGATCCGAAGTCGACTCGGTCTTTGTCGTCGTCGTCGTAACGGTTTTTCCTGTCGACGCGGCGCCGCCCGACTGGTCGCTGCATCCAACGCTCAGCAAGGGGACGACGGCCATCGCGGCAATGCTGACCAGAGAAACAATTTTGCGCAAACGCCTCATCGGCCGAGCCTTTCCATTCGCTATTGAGATGTCGTTAAATCGAGCAACTGTCGACTCTATTTAACGAGTCCGCAAACAGTTGTGCAACGGTCGTGGCCCAGGGACCGCGAGTCCGGAGCTCGGGGCCGCAGGAACACAAAAACAACGTTCTCTGACGGGGGGCGACTGATCACTTGCCACAAGCCACTGGCCTCCGACCGGGCTTTTCGACAGAATCTCACGCATGGATTTCCAAAGCGATCGGGCGGACGGGCCGGCTTTGTACCACAATGGCTTTCCCACCACGCCATTTTTGCAAACTGCCACGGAATGGCTCATTGACGCCGCCGGCTGCGATCCCCTACGGCTGTCGGATCTCGATTACCTGCAGCACCTATGCGACAAAGTGGTTGAGGGGCTCTGTCTGCGAGTGATCGGCGACCCGCGCTGGCATCATTTTCCGACATGCCGCGACTCGGCCGCGCCGGGAGGGGCAACGGGACTGTATTTGTTGGCCGAGTCACATCTGACGTGTCATACGTTTCCTGAGGATGGTCTTGCCGCCTTCAATCTGTATTGCTGCCGGGGTCGCGCGGCGTGGGATTGGAACGGCTTTCTCCGCGCTCGGCTCGGTGCCGCTGAAGTAGTAGTACGGACGATCACGCGCGGCGCGGGGGCGACTCTGGAGCCGCCCGAGGAGCGTCCATGAAGGTCGCTCATTGTCCGGCGTGCGGTGCAATCGTCGCCTTTCACGTCAGCTCATCGCTGGTGACGATTTGCGAGTACTGTCACTCGGCCATCGCCCGCGGCGACAAGCAACTCGAGGATCTCGGCAAGGTGGCTGATCTTGTCGACACGGAATCGCCCCTGCGGCTCGGCGCGCAAGGGCACTTGGGCAACAAAAGCTACGAAATCGTGGGCAGAGTGCAATACCAGCATCCCGCGGGCGGTGTTTGGGACGAGTGGTATCTGTCACTTGGAGGCGACCGCTGGGGGTGGCTCGCCGAGGCCCAGGGACGCTTTTACGTAACGTACTCGGTGCCGCTGCGCGGTTCGGCGGCCGTGCCCACGTTCGACGAAGTCGAAGTCGGGAGTGCCTACAATCTTGGCCCGAAGATCGGCGTGTTGAAGGTCGGCGAAAAGAATGTCGGGACGGCCGCCTCGGCCGAAGGGGAGATTCCCTGGCAATTCCGGCCCGGGGCCGCGATGCGATTCGTCGATCTCTACGGGGCCGAGGGCGCATTCGCCACGCTCGACTACAGCGAGGCCGAGACGCAAATCTTTCTCGGCAACGAAATGTCATTGGCAGACCTGGGGCTAGCACCGGGGACCGCCGTCGAAGATCGTCCGGCCAAGACAGTCAAGGGGCTCCAACTCAATTGCCCCAAGTGTGGCGGTCCGCTTGCACTCCACGCGCCCGACGAGGCACGGCGAGTCACTTGTCCCAATTGCCAGGCGCTCCTCGATGTGAGCCAAGGCAATCTGCGGTATCTTTCGACGTTGAATGCCAGCCGAGTCCAGCCGCTGATTCCGTTGGGAACGACAGGCACGATCTTCGGAGCAAGCCTGACGGTGATCGGTTTCGTCGTGCGGAGCGTCACCGAGGAGGGAATCGTTTATCGCTGGCAGGAATATCTGCTCTACAACCCAACTGTCGGCTTCCGCTGGTTGGTGCACAGCGACGACCATTGGAACTTTGTTTCGCCCGTTTCGCCTGGCGAGGTCGACGACCGCGGCGGGACCGCAACTTACGGCGGATGGACTTTCCGGCTCTTTCAGCAAGGCGTGGCCACCGTCCGCGTGGTGCTGGGAGAGTTCTATTGGAAGGTGGAGGTCGGCGAACAGGTCAAGTCGCGAGACTTCGTTGCGCCGCCTACGATGCTGTCGTTCGAGACTTCCGAGAGCGAAGAAAACATTTCGTTGGGAGTTTATCAGCCTCCCGAAGCGATTGAAGCCGCCTTTGGCGTCAAGAACCTGCGTCGGCCGTGGTCGGTGGCGCCCAATCAGCCGGGTCCGCGACTGCGGCGCGTCTGGACGATCGGAATCACCTGTGCAGCGCTGTTAATCATTCTCAACGCGGCGTTGACGCCGAAGACGCACGGGCCAACGTCTCCGTGGTTATTGATCTACTCGATATTTTTCGTTCTGATCGTGCCGATCGGTGCCTCGATCTATGCGTGGTCGTTTGAGACCCGCCGCTGGCAGAACAGCAACGTGGGCAGCGGCTAAAGAACCTCCAACGAGTAAGCAGGCGTGACAAAACTCGAACGAACTTACCTTTTCATTTGCGCCTTCGTGACGGTGCTCTTCGGCGTGGGGGCACATTACGGCGTCAAGGCGGGTCCGCCGTTTTCCGCCAACACGGGGGGACACGCGTACTCTTCCGGGGCGCGCGGAGTTTACATTCCGGGCGGCGGCGGATTTCGCACGTCGGGCGGTTCATGGGGCGGCGGCAAGTAACGGAAATTGAAACTGCCGGCGAAGCGGCCGGCTCTGCGGGAGGCATGTGATGGGATTTTGGACTCAAATGCTCGAGTACGTGGCGGCCGCGACGATCTTTTCCGTCTTGGGCATCGCCATCATGGGTGGCTGTTATTGGCTGATGACGCATTTCTTTCCTTTCTCGATTGTGAAAGAAATCGAGCAGGATCAGAACACGGCGCTGGCCATTATTATCGGATCGGTCTTGATCGGCATGGCGATTATCATTCCCTCGGCGATCTATGGCTTCGCCCCGTCATGAACTGAAGTCCCCAATGAACCGTGCTCCGTTCTTTTTGCTCTATCTCAACGTCTTGATCGTTGCCACCTGCGGGCTGATTTATGAACTGCTGGCCGGAACGCTGGCTAGCTACGTTCTGGGCGACTCGGTCACGCAGTTTTCGCTGGTCATCGGCGTGTATCTCTCCGCGCTCGGCTTGGGCGCTTGGCTTTCCCGCTACGTCGACGAAAACCTGGCTCGTTGCTTCGTCGAGGTCGAACTGGGAGTGGCCCTGATCGGCGGCGCATCGGCACCGCTCTTGTTTTTTTGTTTCGCCTACCTTGCCTGGTTCCGCGTGGCCCTCCTGGGGGTCGTGCTCGTCATCGGCACGTTGGTGGGACTCGAGCTACCCCTCTTGATGCGGATTCTCAAGGACCATGTCGATTTTCGCGACCTGGTTTCACGTGTGCTGGCATTCGATTACATCGGCGCCCTGGTGGCTTCGCTGCTCTTTCCGATCTTTCTCGTCCCGCGGCTCGGCCT
This sequence comes from uncultured Planctomycetaceae bacterium, assembly GCA_964459965.1. Taxonomy (GTDB): domain Bacteria; phylum Planctomycetota; class Planctomycetia; order Planctomycetales; family Planctomycetaceae; genus DASPSM01. The sequence goes on from CAYWOV010000009.1 coordinate 14,943, forward strand.
CGTGCGGACGTCGCTGGTTTTCGGCATGCTGAATGCAGCAGTCGGACTCTGGGGCACGTTTCTCTTGCGGCCGCTGCTCAATCCGGCCGGTCTCCGCGGATTGAGGGTGAGGGCTGGGTTGGTGCTCGCTCTGTTGGTCGCCGCTCTCACTCAGGCCGACCGGTTGACGACGCTCGCCGAGGAAAACACGCTCCCGCACCCCATCGTCTACTCGAAGTCGAGTCCCTATCAGCGGATCGTGA
>CAYWOV010000010.1:0-14215 GCA_964459965.1 uncultured Planctomycetaceae bacterium
CGCCGCAATCGCACTGCGGAGGTCAGGGGTTCAAATCCCCTCGGCTCCACCAAGGCAAGCAATCACGGCAGCCACGGCAAGCCGATTGCGGAAACGCTTGCGTAGTTCTCCATCGCATCGATAAATCGATTGCCGCGCACAGCGGAACGAACCGGCGCAAGCGAACTGCGCGAGTTCGTCGCGTGCATCAGCGTCCGTGCACCGACTTATTCGCTTCATGGCGGCCGATCAGGCAGCCCGCGGCGGCGCCAAGGATACCATGGCGGCCGGCGTAATGGCCCGCCACCCCACCCACGATCGCACCTTTGATGCAACCCTTGGCCTCGGTGGTCGCCACCGTCACCGGCTTTCCGGCCAGGACTTCATCGACAGCAATCGCCAGATCACGCCGCTTGAGCTGCGGTTGGGCGAATCCAACGCCGGCGCCAAACGTGTACTGGTTGTCGATCCGCCCCTGGTAACGAATCACGCCGTGCGCATCGACGAGAAAGGCCTCGGGAGTACGAGTCGCCCCGAAATCGTCGGCGACTCGATTGCTCAAATCCTTAAGGAACGGAAAAGTCAAACCCTGCTGTCTCGCGAATGCGTCCATCTCGACGACCGCGTCCTGGCGGTTTGAGTCGATGCCCATGAAGCCAACGCCTTTGGATTCGAATTCCTTCGCGAGCGCCTCCATCCGCGGGCCATACAATTTGGCCAGCGGACATTCGGTACCCAAGAAGATAATCGCCACCGCCTTTTTCGCATGAAGAAGTGCGGCTAAAGAATGTTCCTTGCCGCGATAGTCTTTCAAAGAGAAAAACGCGACTTTGTGGCCCATGGCTGAATCGGAACCGTTCGCGGGAGCCGAGATGACAAATGTGGCGGCAATGCAGGAGACCAGCACGATCCCGCGCAGCGCAACGCATTGGAACGTGTGCATCGAAGACCCCTTTTAACGGGACGAGACGCGAGCCGAAGCAGCTTTGACAGAACTCAAAGCATCGAGAGGATGACGAGCCAGGCAAAACGCAGCCTGAACTCAGGACGGCAGTGATTATAGCTGGAAAGAAAGTCGACGGCAATTGGCGTCAGCGGGGGGATCCGGCGGGTCCGGCAGCCAATCAACCGAGAGGCGGCCTTGAGATGTCGTGGTCAATTCAATTGAAAACCCGCCTCTTTCGAAACGCCAAAGTCGGCTGATCCAGATCGCATTGGATCGGCCGGCTTTGAGAAAAGTCGCCGAAAACAGAACTTACCGGCCGACTGGCGGCAATTCGCCACGGTCGCTGGCGACAAGCGGACCGGTCGAAGGAGCAGTCGGTTGCGATGGCGGAACCGGACGAGTATTCGGAGCCGGAGTCATCGGAGCGTTGTTCGTACGAGCGATCGACTCGTGGCGGACCACTGACGCGGACTCCGACGGGGTCACAATCATCCGCTCTGCCGTCCCGGACCACCGGGGACCGCCGACGGAGGCTGCGGTGTTATACATGTAACCGCCATCACCCCAATCGTAAGCAGGATGAATGCTTCGCCACATCGGTTCGTCCATGGCATATCGGACTTTCGCAAGCCGTGTGCGATCGTGGTCCATCCAGAATTCAGTTGATCCGGTGAATTGGCGACGGAACATGCCAAACTCGACCGCCGCGTTACGCCGAACCTCGCGAGCTTGATCCTCAGCCGTGATTTCGTCAGGAGCGCCGGGGATCTTGTAAAGTGGGCTGAAGCTCGGTGATGTCGAGCCGTGCCTCTCGTGATAGACACCGCGGCTCTCTGACGGTCCGCCGTACATTCTGTAATCGGGCAGCGGAGCTGCCGGCGATTGCGCGAAAATTGTCCCACCCCCCGTTCCCAGACCCAACGCCACTGTTCCAATCGCAAGGGCTATGCGTTTCATTTTACACCTCGATAACTCCTTATGTTCCGTCGCCGGGACTTGAACCCGCGAGAGTTCTGATTCCTGGGACATGAGCTATCGCAAATAGCGGGCCAGCATCCCAAATTCGCTGGATCAACTTTTACCGCGCGACGACCAGCGACCACGCCTTCAGCGAAATCCACAGCGCACAAGCCGCGTAGATCGCGGCAGCCACGTCGTCGATCATGATGCCCAAGCCGCCGGGAGTTCGTTCGAGACGGTGCACCGGCCAGGGTTTGGTGATGTCGAACACCCGAAACCAGACGAATCCCAGAATCGCGGCCGGAACGGCCATTGAGGTTGTGAACACGAGCGGTACCGATAAAAATACAAGAGGAAGAGCCGCAATTTCGTCGAAGACCACCGAGCCCGGATCGGGTCTGTCGAAAAGACGAGCGGCTCGACCGCAAATGGGAATTCCTGCCAGGAGGATCACGCCTTCCACGGCGATCAAGAGGCCGATGGACCATCCCGACGTGCCCAGCGCCCACGCCAGCAAAAGGCCGAGCAAGCTGCCAAACGTTCCCGGCATCACGGGGACAAAGCCAATGCCAAGCCCCGTCCCCAAAATCAGCGCTGTCCAATCCCAGAAATTTTGAGGTCGCAAACGCAATCCTCGGTCGTCTGTCCCACAAAGGCCGACGACAATATACTCCCCACCATTCCAAATGACGAACGTTGTTCGTCATGAGTCAGTTCCGGAGCAAGTCATGTCCGATGCGGGCGAGTCGAAATTCAGCAAAGAGGAGTTCCTGAAAGAGGGAAGCTGCCAGCTTCGCGGCACAATTGCGCAGGAGCTTGCCGAGACAACCGATAATTTCATTGAAGACAACGCGAAGCTGCTTAAGCACCACGGGACGTACCAACAGGACGACAAGGACCATCGCAAAGACAAAAACGCCGACGGCACCCGCAAGGGGAAGGCCTACATGTTCATGGTCCGCACCCGAGTTCCGGGCGGGAAGGTGACGGCGGAGCAGTTTTTGGCCGAAATCGAATTGTGCGAGCGCTACGGCAACGGCACACTGCGCATCACCTCGCGGCAGGGTTTCCAACTCCACGGCGTCCTCAAGGAACACTTGAAGGAAGCGATCCGCGGCATCAACCGCACGATGCTGACCACTCTGGCGGCATGTGGCGACGTCGAGCGCAATGTGATGTGCTGCCCGGCCCCATATAACGGCAACCCGGTCCGGCGACAGATGCAGGAGATGGCCGACCGCGTTGCCGAGCATCTCAAGCCGCGGACGACCGGCTACTACGAGATCTGGCTCAAGGACGACGATGGTAACGAGATTGACGCGACTGAGTTCAAACCAGTCGAGGAGCCGATCTACGGCGCCCGCTATCTTCCGCGGAAGTTCAAGACGGCCTTTGCGCTGCCCGAGGATAATTGCGTCGAAATTTATTCTAACGATCTGGGTTTTCTGGCGATCGTCGAGAACGAGGCGATCGTGGGCTACAACGTTGTGGTCGGCGGCGGCATGGGCGTGACGCCCAGCGCGCACAAGACCTTCCCGGCCGTCGCCAAGCGGCTCGCGTTCGTCACGCCCGATCAGGTCGTAGCCGTCGCGGAAGCCATCGTAAAGGTGCAGCGCGACTTCGGCAACCGCGAGGATCGAAAGATCGCGCGGATGAAGTACCTGATCGCCAATTGGGGCCTTCCAAAGTTCAAAGAGAAGGTCGAGGAATATTTCGGCCATTCGCTGGGGGCGCCTAACCCGATTGACGTGACCGACGTCGACGACCATATCGGCTGGCACGAACAGGGAGACGGCAAGCTGTTCTTGGGCGTCAATATCGAGTGCGGCCGCATCAAAGACGAAGGCGACCTACGCATCAAGTCGGGCCTGCGCACGCTGCTCGAAAAATATGGCATGCAAACCCGCCTGACACCGCTGCAATCCGTGATCCTTTGCGACATCGATCCGGGCGAACGCAAGACAATCGAACGAGTGTTGACGGAGCACGGAATTCAGGTCAACGGCGAGGTGTCGCTCGTTCGTCGCTACGCGATCGCCTGCCCGGCCTTTCCGACGTGCGGACTGTCGATCACGGAGTCGGAGCGAGTCATGCCCCAATTGGTCGACTTGCTCGAGGCCGAAATGGCCCGCGTTGGCCTCGCCGGCGAGCGGATCGCCATGCACATGACCGGTTGCCCCAATGGATGTGCCCGTCCCTATACGCCGGAAATCGGCCTCGTCGGTAAGACGCTCGGAAAATACACCATTTACGTCGGCGGCAATGCGACGGGTACACGGCTTGGCTTCATTTACAAGGACCTCATCCCCTTCGACGAGATCATGCCGGCCTTAGCGCCCCTGTTGACGTGGTACAAAGCCGAGCGGCAAAACGGCGAATCGTTCGGCGACTTCTGCCACCGTTTGGGTCCCGAGGCGCTCTCGGCTGACGCCGAACGTCCGTCCGTTCAAGCGTAGCCAGCAGCTGGCTTAACGGCGCGCGTTCCGCGGAAGCGATGGCGGGATTCGCGGATCGCCGGCCAATGGAAGTGAGACGCGTTTACCCGTCCAGGCCGATTTGTAGATCGCCAGGATAATCTCGACGCTCTTGCGGCCTTCCTCGCCGTCGACGAGCGGCTTGCGGCCGGAATCGATTGCCGTGACGAAGTCCTTGATTTGTTTCATATGGCCGATGTAAGAGATGGCCGACGGATCGCTGGCGCCCCCTCCGCCTCCAACTTTCTGAGCGAACTTCTTGCAAATGGCTGCGTCTTTGGCAGTTGTCTTCTCGAAGTTCCAGAGCAGAATGTCGTCCTGCTCAACGATGGCTGAGCCTCGCGTGCCGTGGATCTCGGTCTTTTTGAGCAAACCTGGAAAGGCGCTCGTCGTCGCTTCGATGGTGCCGAGCGCTCCGCTGGCGAAGCGGACGGCGGCCACGCCGACGTCTTCCACCTCGATCCGATCGTGCGCGAGGGTCGCCGTCACTCCGCAGACTTCGGCCACTTCGCCCATGAACCAGTAGAGCAAGTCGACGTTGTGGATCGCCTGATTCATGTACGCACCGCCGCCGTCGAGCGCCCAGGTGCCCCGCCATCCGCCGCTGTCGTAATACTGCTGCGTCCGCCACCATTTGACGTACGCGTCGCCTAGGGTGAGCTTGCCGAAGCGGCCGTTCGCGATCGCCTCCTTGACCTCGATATTCGCGTCGCTGAAGCGCGAAGGGAAAATCGTGGCCAATAACACTTTGTTTTTGCGGCACGCGTTGATAATGGCGTCGCACCGCTTGAGGGTGATCTCAAGCGGCTTTTCGACGATCACGTGCTTGCCCGCATTCGCCGCGGCCACCGCCGGCTCTTGGTGGGCGCCGCTTGGAGTGCAGATTGTGACGATGTCGACAGCCGGATCGGCCACCATCTTTTTGACGCTGGCGTAAGCCGTGCACCGATTCGCCGCCGCGAACCGGTCGGCCGATGCGGCAATGCTATCCGTGCAGGCCGCGATCCGGGCGCCGCGGATGTGTTCGATCGCCTTCGCATGGAAGTTGGCGATCATTCCGCAGCCGACGATGCCGAATCCGATCTTCATGCGTTGGGATCCAATTTCACTCGGGCGGCTTTCTTTCTGCCGGCGCGGACGATGGTGCCGTTTTCCACCTTCAGCATTTGCTTGCCAGTCTCAATCCGGATTTTCTCTTCTCCACGATAGATGTAAGCACCGCCCTGCTCGATCAGGCGGATCGTTTCACCTGTCGTCGCACACAATTTGAGGCCCTTGACCAGCCCGATTCCTGAGATCATCCCGTCGCTGTCGAGAGCCGAGGCCGGCAAGGATACTTCCGGCACGTCCGTGGGAACACCGCCCTAGCCGACCTCCCGCTCCCACTGCGCGGCGGCTTCCTCGGCAGCCTGGGGACCGTAGTATTGGCCGATCACGGCGCGACCCAGAGTCATCTTGGCCTCTTTCGGATTTGACGCGATGAGGGATTTCGCCTCATCCAGCGGCACATCGGTGAGAAGCTCGAAGTACATTTGCATGCAGGCGTCGGGGACTTGCATGAACTTCTTCATCATGTCGTACGGCGGCTCAGCGATGCCGATGTAGTTGCCCAGGCTCTTGCCCATCCGCCGCACGCCGTCGAGCCCCACGAGGATCGGCATCATGACGGCAATTTGCGTGGGCATGTTCTGGCCGCGCTGTAAGTCCCGGGCGAGCATGAAGCTGTAAAGCTGCTCGGTGCCGCCCAATTCGACGTCGGCCCGCACCATGACCGAGTCCCAGGCCTGCATGACCGGGTACAGGCACTCGTGCAGGAAGATGGGCGATTCGAGTTTCAGTCGCTTCGCGAAGTCGTCCCGCGTGAGAAGCTGCGCGATCGTGACCTTGCCGCACAGCTCGAGGATGTCGGCAAACGACATATTCGCGAACCAGTCGCCGTTGCGGACGACCTCGGCCTTGGAAAGATCGAGGACGCGAGCCAGCTGGTTCAGATAAGTGGCTGCGTTTTTCTCGATGCTTTCCGCCGTGAGGCGGGCTCGCGTCGAATCGCGGCCGCTGGGATCGCCTACACGGGCCGTGTAATCGCCGATGATGATGACCGCCTGATGGCCCAGCTCCTGAAATTGGCGCATCTTCCGCATGGGAACGGTATGGCCCAAGTGCACGTCGATGCCGGTCGGGTCGATGCCGTATTTGATTCGCAGCGGAACGCCGGTCTTGTAGCTCTCCTTGAGCCTGGCGGCGAGTTCCTCGTCGGGGACGATTTTTTCCGCCCCCCGGCGGATGACTGCGAGTTGCTCTTCGACGGGTGGGAATTGAGCCAACGGAGACGGTTCCGAATCGCAAGTTGCGGACGAAAAAAGCCAAGAGACGGCAGTTCCGCAAGGTATCAATCCCGCGCACCGACCGCCAGCGATTGTCGAACGCCCCTCGGCGATGTGTAAGATTGCCCGATTCGCGAGACAAATCGACAAAGAGTGAGGTCCGGCCGTGACGTACGACCAGTTATGGGCGCCCTGGCGGCTTTCGTACATCGTGAACTCGAAAGAAGAGGGACCGTCAGGGAACGGGTGTTTTTTGTGCCGTTATCGGGATCAGCCGACACGCGACAGCGAGAATTACGTCGTCCTCCGTGGAACGTCGACTTTCGTCGTGCTCAACCGCTTTCCCTACAATAATGGCCATCTGCTTGTCGCGCCTCTGGGTCACAAGGGAACTCTCGACGAGCTGGACGATGCGGAACTCTTGGATTGCCAGCACCAACTGCGGGCGATGGCCGGAGTTTACCGTCGCATCTTGCAGCCGGATGGATTCAACATCGGCCTCAATTTGGGCCGGGCCGCCGGAGCGGGTTTGCCCGGCCACCTGCATTGGCATCTCGTTCCGCGTTGGAGCGGGGACACCAACTTCATGACGCTGCTCGACGATGTCCGCGTGATCTCGCAGTCGCTCGAAGCACTTTACACCTTGCTGCGAGCGGAACTCGACAAGGACGGCGGAAAGACGAGGGTGATGGGATTTTAATTGATCCTTCATCCGCCATCGGTCATCCTTTATGATGTGATGATGAAGCCGCTTGTCAGTCCTGCGAACGTGCTCTTAATTTCGCTGCGGATCGCCTACCTTTGCATTTGCGGATGGGCGATTGCGGCCTTTTTGCGCCCCGGGGAAGGCATCCCGGCAGCCATCGAGGCTCATCCGCTGAGCGCGTTTTTGCTGGCTCTTGTGATCAGCCAACTCGTGGTGGTGGTCGACTTCGTGATCCGCAAGAAGCGGATCGAGATCATCTCGTCCATTTATTTCGGACTCGTGATCGGCGCGATTCTCGCCTATCTGCTGGTCAAGGTTTTCGACCCGGTGATGACGCAGATGGTCAATACGAATCTGATCGCCGAGTACTACCGGCGCCTCATCAACCTCTTCGTGCTGTTGTCGATTCCCTACGTCTGCACCTCGTTCTTGCTGCAGACCAAGGACGATTTTCGGTTCGTGATCCCCTACGTCGAATTTTCTCGTGAGCTCAAGGGCAATCGGCCCCTGGTGATCGATTCGAGCGCTCTCATCGACGGACGAATTGCCGACCTTGTCGAGACGCGGGTCATCGACTCGCAATTGGTGGTGCCTCAATTCGTGTTGCGCGAAGTTCAGGACGTCGCCGACAGCGGCGATAAAATGCGGCGCACGCGCGGCCGGCGAGGACTGGAAGTGCTCGCCAAGCTGCAAAGCAACCCCCGGGCCAATGTCCAGGTCCGCGACACGGCCGATGAAAACGGACAGGGAATGTCAGTCGATCAACGCCTGGTTGATTTGGCCAAACGGATCGGCGGCCGCGTCGTCACCAATGACTTCAACCTCAATAAGGTGGCCAGCGTGCAAGGGGTCGAAGTCGTCAACCTGAATGATGTCGCCAATGCGCTCAAGCCGCGTTACCTGCCCGGCGAGCGGCTCCGACTGCGGATCCTGAAGGAGGGGGAAGCGGCCGGACAAGGGATCGGGTATCTCGACGACGGCACCATGGTCGTCTGCGAGCAGACCAGCCATCTGATTGGGCAGGACATCGACATCATCGTCACCAGCATGCTGCAAAGCAGCGCCGGACGCATGATCTTCGGCCGCCAGGTGCATCACACAAGCAAGTGAGGGATCGAGACGCCCGCTCGACGCGGCGATTCTCTTGGCTGTTCCCGGTCCTGTTACATCTGCTCGGACGCGCGGATGCCCAATAGCCACAGCCCTTTCTGCAGCACACGGGCGGTCAGGTCGCAGAGCAACAGCCGGCTGTCACGCAGTGCGGCGTCCGGTTCTTTGAGCACCGGACACTCTTCGTAGAATTTGGTGAAACCGTCCGCCGTCGCGAACAGAAATTGAGTCACGTAGTTGGGACGGCAGTCTTCGATCGCTTGGTCGATGGATTCAGAGAACCGCAAGAGCTGCAGGGCGAGACGTCGTTCCGTCGGCAGCGTGAGTCGAATGGTCGATCCTGAGCTGCGCAGCGCCTCGCGATCGATGCCTCCTTTGCGAAAAATGCCGCAAATCCGGGCGTACGAGTACTGGATATAGGTCGCCGTATCGCCGGTCGTCGCCAGCATCTTTTCCCACTGAAACACGTAATCGCTGTCGCGATTGTGGCGCAGATCGGCATACTTGATTCCGCCGATACCGACTGCTTCGGCGACGGCCGCGCGAGCCTGATCGTCGAGTTCGGGTGTCGTTTTGCCATCGTCGTTTTCGTCGACGATCCGCCGGGCGCGGACGAGGGCCTCGTCGAGAAGGCTTTCGAGACCGACGGTATCGCCCGAGCGCGTCTTAAACGGCCGCTTGTCCTCGCCGAGAATCGTGCCAAAACTCACGTGCCGGTAATCGATCCGGTCGTAACCCCACCGTCGGGCCGTGGCGAAGAGCAGCCGGAAGTGTTCGCTTTGACGCGCATCGACGACATACAGAATCACATCCGCCTTTAGCGTCTCGGCTCGGTAACGGATCGTTGCCAGATCGGTTGTGGCGTAGGTGAAGGCACCGTCGGTCTTCTGGACGATGAAGGGGGCCGCATTCGCCTCCATAAAGACGCACATGGCGCCGTCACTTTCGCGTGCCAGTCCTGAACCGGTGAGCGATTTGACCACATCGCCCAGCATGGGCTGGTAGTAGCTTTCGCCGAGCGCCATGTCGAATTGGATCTCGAGCCGCCGGTATACGGCTTCGAGCGCTTGCAGGCAATTCGGCAGGAATTCGTTCCACAGCTTGAGGTTCTCGGGATCTCCCGCGTGCAATCGAGCCGTCTCACGGCGCGACTCAACAGCCACGTCGGCATGATCGGTCGCCAACTTGTGCAGGACGGCATCGTTTTCGACCGTCTCTCGCTTTGAGGTCTGTTGGCCGAGTTCCTGGCGAATCGCTTCGTAATCGACGCGCAGTTTTTTGAGCGTCCGCTCTGCGTCGGCCTTGGCGGTTTTGTCCGATGCCGCTTTCAATCGGACTTCCCCGGCCTCGATTTCCTTTTGCAAACGGTGCGCCTGCTCCTTGAGTCCTGGGAGTGCCTCGACCGCGTCCCAGTAATCGGCAAGCTGATTTACCAGTCGGTACAGCCGACCCAGTTCGCTCACGGGGTCATTCGCGTAGGCGACTGGATCGAGAAAGTGCTTGTAGCCGTAGATGATCATCCCAAATTGGGTGCCCCAATCGCCGATGTGATTGTCGCTTTGAATCTGGTGTCCCAGGAATTGGAACAGTCGATAGAGCGCGGCGCCGATGAGCGTGCTGCGAATGTGGCCGACGTGCATCGGCTTGGCGACGTTGGGGCTGGAATAGTCGATCACGACGACTTGGGGATCACGTGTGACGTCCACGCCGAATCGGTCATCGTGGATCAGGCGGTTGACCGCCGCTTCGATCCATTCGCCGCGGAGAGTGAGGTTGATAAAGCCGGGTCGGGCGATCTCAGGCGGCAAGCAGAGATCGCTGACATCCAAACCGCCGAGGATGCGCTCGGCCACTTCGCGGGGCGGCGCGCCGATCTGTTTTGCCAACGGCATCGCGCAGTTGGCCTGAAAGTCACCGAATCGGGCGTCCTGCGTGGGTTTGACCAGGCCGGCGAGCGCGGACGGATCGCTCGTCAGTGGTTCAAGCGAGCGTGTGAAGCGGCGACGGAGTTCCCACAGGACGTTCATGCACTCTTCAAGCCGTCAAGATAGGCCTGCCAATCGACCGGAACGGCGTCCGCCCACAGGTTTTCCAGATCGTACAGCTTTCTCGCCTCGGCCGTCATCACGTGCAGCACAACGTCGCCGAAGTCTTGGAGGATCCATGTGGCCGCGGCCGTTCCTTCCGTTCCCAACCGGCGGGAGCCGTCGGCGGTCAGCGTGCGGTCGACCTCGTCCGAGATGGCCCGCATCTGCCGGGCACTCGTTGCCGTCGTGATCACGAAGAAATCGAAGATCGGCGTGACGGGCGTGAGGTCGAGAACGCGCGTGTCCTTCCCCCGATACTCGTCGGCGATTCGGGCACACAGGCACGCCTGACGGATACACGCGTCGCGTCGGGAGGCATTCGCCTCAATGTGGGGCTGACTGCTGATGAAAACCCTCGAAACGTTTGTCGGGACGCCGTAGTTTGTGAGTCGGCGAGCACCCTGACCCATGCATCATACACTTCGCGGCGTCGGCGGGAACTCAGTCCTGGCCAGTTTCGCGTTTGAAGCGTCCCTCGATTGTCGGGAGGTACCTTTGGTTCTTATCCCACAATTGTTTGAGCGGATAGTCCTCCGGCACGGGCTGGAACTGCAGTCTGCGAATCTTTTGCCAATACAGGACCCCCGACATAGCCTCCTCGACCGACTCATCGTCCGTTCCCAGCACGGCGTACTTGCTCAAGAGTTGCTGGTATTTCTGCATTCCGTGAAACAGCAGGTCTTGGGCCGTCGAGAGATTCCCCTTCTTGAATTGCTGCTGCCCGTCATAGAGCAGCTTGTGGGCGTCGATCATCCGGCACGGTTCCTGGGCGGGCTCCTCCTTGATTTGTGCGAACTCGACGAGCGAGCGGGTCTTCCAATATTGATAGCGAGTCTCGTTTTGCAATTGAACGACCCAGCGGCGGTAGTCGGCGACATCGGCATCCTGTGCTTGAGCTTGCTCGATGATTTCGCGCGGCCCCATTTCGAGTTTGTATTTATTGCCGGTCGGCATGTCGTACATCTCCTGACCGAAGACGTCGACCCACTCGTGGTAGGCCTCTTGCCATCCCGTCCGCGAAACTTCGTCAAACGTCCCTTCCCGTTGCAGAGCGTCCGGGTAGCTCAATTGCGACCGGTATGGGTAGCTGCGGAACAACACCTCGAGCATCGAGATCGACTGCGGGAACTTTCGCTCGAGATCATTCGCGTTCAGGTAAAGATCCTTGGCGGCCAGATAATTGTCCTTGGACTGGGGATTGATCTCCGGATCGGGCCGGCCTTTGTAGAGATCTTCGTTGGGATCCTTGAATTTGAAGAATTTGCGAAAGTACTGCCATTCGTCCGCACGTCCGACTTTTGTTCCGACGATTCGCCCCTCTTCGTAGGGTAGCTGGGCGACTTTTCCGTTAACCAGGCAACCCTGCTTGAGGAACTTGGCACCTTCCTTGACCCAATAATAGCGGTCGGCGACGAGGTCCCAGGCTGCCGAAACGTTGTAGGCCAGATTCCAGCCCTGGAATTGCCAGACTTTCACGAAGTGGGGCTGCAGCATGATGATCGCGTCAACGTTGGCCCGCAGTTCGGCCCAGTTCTTGATTTCCTCGTTGTGGTCCGCATCGAGCCAGATCAAGTCGGCCGCGATTCCCCGGAAGCCCAGTAGCACCAGGTTCATCGCGGCACTTGTCGGGTCGACTTTTCCGAGCTGATTCTCGCCCAAATCGTAGCGCGTCCGCAGTTGGGCCAGCTTTCCCCCCCGGTCTTCCCCGGCGCTTGGCCGCCCCAGCCAGATGATGGGAATCAAGAGGATCAGGATGCCGCACAGATAGACCAGCTTGCGCTGTCTCGACGAAAGGCTGTTCATTTGGATTCAAGCTCCCGAAGCTTCAGGGAATAGTAGCCCAGAAGCACACAGGGGACCAAAAACGCGACCGTGACCGCGACGGCCGGCAGAATTGCCGCGCGGAAATCGACGTCGAAGCCTTTGGCCACATAGGGGGACATATTGAAGTACGTGAGGTTCGGGAACGTCTGTTGGACGAGCCACAGCCCATTCTCGACCCCCTTGTCTGCAAATTTCATTGTATTTTCGACCGGCTTACTCAGTTCCAGCCCGACAGTCTGGTTTAAGTGGGTCACCATGCGATAGATCGATTCAATCGGACCGCCGCCGAGGCTTTGGCCCGTCACGATCTTTTCGATCAGCTCACGGAACCCCTGTCCAACGATTAGCACGGCAAACGTCAAGAGCGTCGCGATGGGGCCCTTCAAGAAGCAACTGGCCGCGACGCCAATCATGACAACCATGAGGGCTTCCATCCAAACTCCGCTCATGGCCTTGAAAAAACCGACGAAGAACGGTCGGTCTGCCATGCGGATAAACAAATCGGGTCGGGCCATCCCCAAGAACTGTTCCTGGTTCAGGCACCGCGCTTCGACGCGAAGACCGCCCTTGGAAACAATATCGGTGAGCAGGTCGGCCGTCTTCGTCTCTTTGGTTTCGCTGTCGTAGTAATGGATCGAGCGCGGAACCGGGGTCTGGTTTCCGTCTCCCCGATATTCAGCGACTTCAAAAGGAGGCAGCGGCACGCGAAGCTTCGAGTCGGGATTCACCAGCGTCAACTCGCACAAAAGGCCGCTGTTCATGATGCCTTTGTGCGTGCGGAACGCCTCAAATCCGGTTTGAAGTGCGAGAAATTCCTGCCACGGCACCTGCAGCACTTCCTGGGTGCCCTCGCGATTGATCGTCATCGGGTAGGTCTCACCGACCGTGAGGCTCTGTGTGGCGGATGCCAGGTCTCCCGGCTGGGCGATGGGTTGGTCTTTGAAGCTGAGAATTACATCGTGTGCCCGCAGCCCTGCACTGCCTGCAGGCGAGGCACCCACGACGCGTGTCACCAAGACGCCCTGGCCGGCCGGAAGTTTGAGTTTCTGCGCCAGGGCTTCATCCGCCGGCTGGCTCTCAATCCCCAACTCGGTCGGCTGCTTTAGCGCCGATTCGCTGATGTGATCGAAGTCCCAAATGGCCGATGCCTTGGTCGAACCCTCAATGTACGAACGGAAATTCCACACGTCGCCGACGTTAATGCCGGACTTGGTCGGCTCTCCCTGGCGGTCGAGGAATGTCAGCTTGCCATAGATGGGGACTTTGCAAACCAGCCGATCACGGTTTTCCGCTGGAATCTGGCGGTCGATCCAGATGTACCCGACGAACCCCATCAGCGCCACGATAAACGTCGCGACCAGAGAGAAGCCCATCATCCGCCCCAAGACCACCTCGACCCGACGCGCGGGCTTAGTGACGACCGTATGCATCGAGCGGGCCTTTATGTCCGCTGGAATACCGAAGCAGGAAAGCAGAAGGATCACTAGCCACACCGGCCAACTGATCGCCAGGAAGACGAAGACAACGTCCCGTTCGATTTGAATGTCGACCTTCTCGCCGGCGCCCGCGAGGAACCACTCTCCGAACATGAACAGCACGGCGAAAATCACGAAGACAAACAGGACTTTGCGGCGCACGGCTTCGCGAACCGTGAGCATCGAGATGGCCCAGATCCGCCGGAAAGACAATTCCGAGACGTCTCGCAATCCCTCGTACACCTGCCGAAAGACGCCGAGCAGCCCGCGAGGGCCCATGGACGCTAGCGCCGCCACCGTGGTCACGATCAGGACCAGGATGGCGATGAA
>CAYWOV010000011.1:0-13922 GCA_964459965.1 uncultured Planctomycetaceae bacterium
GAGGTCCCGGTCATCATCACGTTGCTCGAGCCCCAAAAAAGCCGCGTTCAACAACGGCTGTGGGAGGCGGCCCAGAAGGGAACAAGCAGCGCACGCCTGCGTGCAGCGGCGGCTCTGGCCGCTTATGACCCGGAGAATACGGAATGGCAAAAGGTCCGTGCGGACGTCGTCACGGCACTGGTGTCGGTGGCGCCGACAGATTCCAATCGGTGGATCAGCATGCTGCGACCCGTCGGCGCGCAGCTCGTCGAGCCGCTTGAGGCTCGCTACCAGGATCGCAGCCCCATTCGGGACTCGGAACGGCCGTTGGCGGCCTTGGCGTTGGCCGATTCCTTGAGAGACCAGCCGAAGAGGCTCATGGAATTGATCCTGCTGGCGGACAACGATCGGGAGTTTCTGCCGTTCCTGGAGGCCCTGCGGTCGCATCGCAGTGCGTGCGTCGCTGAGTTCCGTCAGTACTTGAGCCAGGCCCCGGCCCCCGGCGCGACACCCGATGTCCGAGACGGGTTTTGGAAGAAACAAGCCAACGCCGCTGTCTACCTCTTGGGCTTTGGTGAACAAGAGAGCGTCTGGCCGCTTTTGGCGCACAGCGAGAAGCCGTCGCTGCGGAGTTTTTTGATCGACCGACTGGCCCGCTTAGGAGCCGATCACAGAATTCTCGCCGACCGCCTGGCAAAGGAGTCGAACCCTTCCATTCGCCAGGCGTTGGTCCTCGCTTTGGGTGAATTCGACGCAGGCAAGCTCTCCGAGCAGGAGCGGCAGACGTTAGTCGATCAGTTGTCGGCTGTCTACCAAAACGATCCTGACCCCGGTATTCACTCGGCGGCCGGATGGACGCTCAAGCGATACGAAGCGGTTGAAACGGTCGCCCGTCTCGACGCCGAGTTGCAGAAGGCCGAGTCGCAGAAGGCAGCGACGAAAGGCGGCGGAACTCTCCGGCGTTGGTTCATCAACTCGCAAGGCCAGACCTTCATCCTGGTTGATTTCCCAGCGCCAGAGGATTTTCGGCTGGGCGACAAACGAGGTCCGAGCAGAGCCGCGGTCGCTTATCGGTTCGCAATCGCGTCCCACGAAGTAACCGTGGCGCAATTCAAGAAGTTCTCCGGCTACGTGCCGGCGCGGGCGCGCGCCTATCCACTCGATTGCCCGGCAGTTCGCATCTCCTGGTTTGGCGCAGCCGCCTACTGCAATTGGCTCAGCCAGCAGGACGGTATTCCGAAAGAAGAGTGGTGCTACGAACGAAACGAAAAAGGGGATTACGGGGCAGGCATGAAAATCCCAGCGAACTTTGTGCGACGGACGGGGTATCGCCTGCCAACCGAGACCGAATGGGAGTACGTCTGTCAGGCGAATGCCCACACCAGATTCTCGTTCGGAGAGCCGGTCGAATTGTTAGAGCGGTATGCGTGGTACGTGGACGACGCACACAGCCGAAGTTGGCCGGTTGGCAGCTTGAGGCCGAACCCTCTGGGCGTGTTCGACATGCACGGAAACGCTTGGGAGTGGTGTCAGGATGCGTACGCGCAAAAGGACAAGAGAGCCAGCGGCGAGAGCGAAACGATCAAATCCGATTTACGCCGTGTGTTGCTTGGCGGGGCGTTCGACCAACGCCCTGAGGACGTCTGTGCCGGCCACGGTACCGCCGACACACCGGACGCCCCTCGCTTCGATCAAGGATTCCGCCCGGTCAGAACTTACCGCTGAGACGCTTGACCTCTTTCGGCAGAGGTCGCCAACGGCGGCATAAGAATTTTGTAGGACGGACGAGCACGATTCGATCAAAATCACCGCACGATTGATGCCCTGGCCTCTCATCCGATCAGGCGGGCGATGCCAAATGCAGCGGCCGCCGCCAACCCGCCGACGACCACAGTTTGGCACGCACTCTTGAGCGGCCTGGCGACGGTAAACCGCCCCTTGACGTAGCCGAACACGGCTAAGGCCACCAACGTGACGGCCACAGACACCGGCAAGGCTGCTCTGGCCGAAGAGAAGCAGAAATACGGAGACAACGGCACCAGTCCGCCGACGATGTAGGACCCGGCAATCACGGCTGCACTCGTCCGTGCCCTGCGAGGGTCGGGCTCCTCCAGGCCCAATTCGAACCGCATCATGAAGTCGACCCATCGCTTTCGATCAGCGCAAATCGCCTTGACCACTTTGCCGACCGTTTCTTGTTCGAGACCGTATGACTCAAAAATCTCCGCAACTTCCTGCTCCTCCTTCTCGGGTAACTCCTCGGTCTCCCGGATTTCCCTGGCGCGCTCCGTCTCAAAGTGCTCGATGTCGGTTTTTCCGGCCAGGTAGCCGCCAAGCCCCATCGCAATCGAGCCCGCTGCGATTTCGGCGATACCCGCCGTGATGATGATCGCCGTTGTGTCCACCGCCCCTGTGAGTCCCGCTGCCAGGGCAAATGGAACGGTCAAGCCGTCCGACATTCCAATCACGATGTCGCGAACGATGGCCGATGACGTGAAATGCTTCTCGATGTGGGGTGTGGTCGGCATGGTTTGAACTCGATCGCTCAAGGAACGAACCCGGTCATTCGAGACCAGGGCATTTTACCGTCGCCGAGCTGCAAACCATGCCAATTGACCGCACTCTCACCCTCGAGGCCACGCGGGCGGCGTTATCGCGAGCAACGCCAGCGGGATGTGCTGCGGCACGGCGATCGTTTGACGGGACGCCGCTCTCAGTAATACAAGAACGCTCGATAAGGCGATCAATCAGGACAAGGCCGACGGGCACAATGTCGGGTTTCGCCCGCGATTAACACAAAACGAACACCGCAATCCAGAGTGGTCGTGCCACTAGCACTCGAGTGGCGCGACTCTCGATGCGATGTCGATGCAGCATGACACAGTCCGCCAACGATCTTACTAAAACATTTCTGCTGGTTTATGCGGGATTATTCCCGATTGTAAACCCGATTGGCGGCGCACCGATTTTCTTAGGGCTGACCCGAGAGTGTACCGCTGATGAACGCAACGCGCTTGCGCTGCGGGTCGCCCTCAACAGTTTCCTCTTGCTGCTTGGCTCGCTGTTCGTCGGCTCGTACGTGCTCGAGTTCTTTGGCATCACCTTGCCCATCGTGCGTGTGGCCGGCGGCCTCGTCGTCGCCGTAACCGGCTGGCAACTTCTTCAAGCAGGTTATGAGCAGCAGGAGCGGGAGGGTCATCGACCGGTCATACCGACAGACGGGTTTTATCCCCTGACCATGCCGATCACGGTGGGCCCAGGGTCGATCGCGGTGGCAATCACCTTGGGCAGCCAGCGGCCGCGAGCACCTCTCGCCGAAGTTGCACTCATCGGCGTCGCGGCCGTCGTTGGGCTGGTCGCGATCACCGCCACCATCTATGTCTGCTACCGATTTGCCAAGGGGACGGTCGGAGCGCTCGGCGCGCGTGGCACCAATGTGTTGGTGCGGTTGTCCGCGTTCATTCTGCTCTGCATCGGCATCGAAATTATCTGGGGCGGCTACAGCGCTCTCATCCGTGCTCCTGGCTAGTTCAGTTTCACGGATGGGACCGGCCAAGACGCGACTGCTCGCACTCGACCTGGTGCAGCAAAATTGATGAGGGCCGTCAAAATCCGGCGGCCGCGCCATCTTCGCGCTTATCGGCCGCGCCGATCAATTCGCCCGTCACCGGATCGACCAGAATCGAATGCGCATCCCCCTGGTCATCGTGCTGCTCTTTTACTTGATGACCCATGCCTCGCAGGGCGGCGACGACTTCCGGGTGAGTCCGCGCTAGCGCGGGCTCGATTTTGACAAGGTCGGGCAGCCATTGGTGATGCAAACGTGGCTCATCGACGGCCGCGCGCAGTTCCATCCCAAAATCGACGACGTTCACCACCATCTGCAACACGGTATTGATGATCGTCCGCCCCCCGGGGCTGCCCGTAATCAACAGCGGCTTGCCGTCGCGACGGACGATCGTGGGACACATCGAACTCAACATCCGCTTGCCGGGCGCGATTTGATTCGGCGGCGTGCCGATGCGGCCCGTGACATTCGTGACGCCGGGCAGCCAGGCGAAATCGTTCATCTCGTCGTTCAGGAGGAATCCGCCTCCCGGCACGACGACCCGGCTGCCGTATTCGCTTTCCAAGGTGTAAGTCAGGCTGACGGCCATTCGATCGCGGTCGACGATCGAGAAATGCGTCGTGTGTTCCGGTTCCGCGGCGATCCGGATTTCGCCGGCAAGCTGCGCGCTGGGCGTCGCCCGCCGCGGATCGATGATCGAAGCGAGCTGCCGGGCATAATCCTTCTGCGTGAGTTTGGCCGGAATCGAAACGACTTCGGGATCACCCAAATAGCAGGCCCGGTCGCGGTACGCCCGCTTCATCGCCTCGATCATCAAGTGCAAGGTCTCGGGCGACCAGCGGCCGTGCGAGCGCAGATCGAAGCTTTCGAGGATGTTCAGCATCTCGACGAGAGTCGTGCCGCCGGAAGACGACGGCGGAACCGAAATGATTTCGCATCCGCGGTACGTGCCGCGGACTGGCTCGCGGAATTTCGCCCGGTAAGCCGCCAGATCGGCCAGCGTGATGAGCCCGCCGCCGCGGTGCATCTCAGCGACGATGCGATCGGCCGTTTCCCCGGAATAAAACCCTTCGGGCCCCCGCTCGGCGATTCGCTCGAGCGTTGCGGCAAGGTCCGGTTGCGTGAGGCGGTCGCCGGCCCGCCAAGGTCCGCCGTCCTGCTTGCCGTAGACGCGATGAAACTCGGCGAAGTTTCTGCGGTTGGTTTTTTTCAGGATCGAGTTGAGCGACTCGGCCGTGGCCCCGTCGAGGCGGAAGCCGTTTCGTGCCAGCTGGACGGCAGGCGTCACGAGTTCTTTCCACGGCAGTTTGCCGAACCGCCGATGGGCCAGCGCCAGACCGGCAACCGTGCCGGGAACGCCGACCCTGCGATGGGCCGTGCGTTTCTCGGGTTGAACGAACATGTCTTTTTTTGCGTCTGCCGGCGCGATTTCTCGAAAATCGACCACGGTCGGCGGCGTCTTATCCTGCGAGGGAACAATCAGCATGTATCCGCCGCCGCCCACATTGCCGGCCAACGGCCAGGTGACCGACAAAGCGAAGCCCGTCGCCACGGCCGCATCAACGGCCGTGCCGCCCCGGGCCAGTACGTCGATGCCGACCGCCGTTGCCGGTGGGCTGACGCTCACGACGACGGCACGCCGGCAGCGAACGAGATCACCCGAGACTCGATCAGTCAGGCGAGGCCCGTCGGCACGGCAGACCGAGGTCATGAGGAACAAGAGCAAAATAAATGCGAGCGTTTTCCAAACGCCATCTCGTCCTTTGGCGTGCCACGGGCGGAAACTTCGCCCGCCCGTGGTTTTCGAATCACGGTCGGCGGCAGGCACTGGTCGTCCGAAACGCCCCGGAAAGGGCATGCGAATATTCACCCGGAGTTCCTCTCGGTCAAATCAAATGCCGCGGCTCGACGCAATGGGCCGCACAAAAAGTACACAGCGATCGCACAGCCCGCCGCTTCGAGAATCGCAGTCGCCGCCGCCGTGATCTGAAACATGTGTCCCCAAAACGTGTCGGGAACTTGGGACACATGATCCGGGCTCATCACCATGAAATGGTTGTACAGCTCAAACATCAAGGAACCCAACATCGACCAGAACAAGAGCCACGCTCCGACGCGCGCCGCCGAAGTCCACAGCAGCACCGCGGCCACGACGGGCGCGATGAATAAAACCACCCAGATGTACACGTTCGCCAAGACCGACGGCAGGAAGATTTTAAGCTCGACGTGCGCGGCCGAGTGCAACACGAGCGGCACGGCACGCACGGCGACCAAGGCCGTTCCGAGCCAGGAGGCAAGCATCGAGGTTTTGCCAGCCAGACGAGCGTTCTCGGTCATTGAGCCGATTTCTTGAAGATTTTGCGAAATCAACAGGTTTTGACCGGAACCGCCGTGCGGCGAGATCGGTTTCAAGCCCTATGGTCCTTTTTTATCCACAAATCGGACCGTTTCCGCTACCTGCGCGCGGGGCTTGGGGTTGCATTTGCGGCGGCCGTGACTTTTGTGCAGTCCCGGCCGCTTCCAGCGAAAACTCGATTTGTCGCCTCAGGCCCCGCATCTTATAAATGTTTCGGTTAGTAGGGGCTGTAATAGCTCCCAAGGGCAACGTGATTTCGACCCGCCTTTCGCCCGCTCGAATGGGCAAGCTTCACCCAACTCACAGCCTCTGAGCCCACCGTCTCTTCGTGACAATCTTGCTCAAGCGTCTCATCTCACAAGAGAATTCTCACGAAACGATCCACTTCGCTGGCAGCTTAATAACAGCTTAATTACGTGATTTGCGGGTGCATTCAAAGCCGAAAGGCGCTAAACTACAGACGGTTCGGATGCACTTGCGATGCTTGCGGACAACCCTGTTGCAACCTTCCGGGTCTTCCGCGCCGAACCAGCCCCTCGACAAGAACACGGTCTTCCTTTTAGTGGAGGCTCAAAGATGAGTCATCGCTTCTTGTTCGCAGTGGCTGTCGCATCATTGGTCGTTCTGTCGGACTTCCAAGCGGACCGGCCGAAAACGAACTCGGCGCAGGCCGCCGAGCAAAACAAATCGCAACACGCCGCCGCGCCTCAAGTGCACTCAAGCGTGGGCTTCACGGGCAACGCCCGGATGAGCTCACCGAACGTCATCATTAAGAACGGCGTACGCACGCGGCCGCTGCCGCCAGGCATGCTGGGCGCACACGCCACGAATGCCGTGCTCAAGGGCGCCGTTCAGGCCAACTCGTCGAAGGTGCAACAGCATTTGGCCGCGAGCGGCAACCTGCATCACTGGCACCATCACCATTGGCATTGGGGCAATTACAACTATCTGCCCGCGAGCGCGTCGGGCGTCGTCGTGGGTGTTCCCAACGGCAACACGCTGATGGTGACCAACGGGGCGGGCCTCGCATCAAACGTCGGGCTGGCCGGAGTGACCACGCCCGCGGCCAACCATGTGACCCGCTCGGGGCGCGTAGTACAAAGCGGCGTGCACGCCGGAGTGGCGGTCCCTCTCACTGGCGGGTTCGTCAATGCGGGGAACGCGGTACCCGTCCGGCTGACCGGCGTGGCCTCGCCCGTGGCCGGCCAGACCTTTTTCTCCGAGGCGCAGCAGCATTTGGCCGCTATGGCGATTGGTAAGCATGTGCGTGTTTTCCAGACGGGTGTTGATTCCACAGGTGCGATCGTCGGCCAGGTCTTCCTGGCTGGCTCCGGTGTGAATTTGAACGAACGCCAACTGCGGGACGGAATGGCCTTCCACTCCGTCAATAACGGGTTTTCCCCGAGCCTGGCCGCCGCAGAAGAGGCAGCCCTGATGGCACACGCCGGACTGTGGAAGGGGCAACACCCCGTCGCCCCTTGGCTGCTGACACCCTAAGCCGCCGGACGGCCGCTCCTTGTCTCGTAGCGACTCGCGAATTGCTGAAGTCTGCGCCGAAAGTAACGCTTCGACAATAACGGGACCGCACTGGTATGAGTTCCACTCCCGTTCGACACCCGGACGATCGGACGCTCGTCGCCTTCAGGCTGAGCAAGCTCGATCAGCGGCAGATCGCGCTGGTCAATGAGCATTTGAAGGAGTGCAAGACGTGTCGGGGCCGACTGGCAAGCCTCGCGACGGCGATGCAATTGCCGGCTCCGCCGGAAAACGCTCCGGACCCCGGCGCGAAGCGCACCCCCCGCCGAAGCTCAACGCTCGTCTGGTCGGCAACAGGCGGCGCGGTGGCGCTTCTGGGCCTGGGGATTGTGTGGGCGACCGGGGCGTTCGACGGGCGACCAAGCGGCGAAGCGACTGCCGTTGCGAACACGCCCGTTCCAAGCGAGCCAAAGCCGTCAACAGTGACCGGGCAATCGCCGGCTGAGGTGCCGAGCGCGCCGCCGCCGACGGTTCCTGTGTCCTCGTCGACTCCCGAGGTGCAACCGGCGCCGGCAAAGGCGCCGCCGAAAATCGCCACTTCACCCCCTGCCGCGGCCTCGACCCTGGCTGCCGGCCCGACCTCGGCCGCCGCTGATCCTCCGGCGGAGAAGGCCGTTGGGGCCGAAAAGCCGACGGCTGACTCTGCGGATGCAGCGCCGACGTTTTTCAACGGCAAGGATCTCACCGGCTGGCAAGGCTCGGCTGACATCTGGCGCGTCGAACGGGGAGGGATCACGGGCTCCCTTCCGGCCGCTCGAAAGCAATCGGCCTTTCTCTCTAGCCGACGCAGATACTCCGACTTCGATTTGATGTTCCGTGCGTCGGTCGCGGACGGGATCGGCGACTGCGGCGTACAATTCCGCTCGCAGGACAGAACATCCGACAGACTTCCGGTCGCCGGCCCGCTCTGTGCCATATTTGGAAAGGACGCACCGAGCGAGCATCGCACGGGCAGCCTCCTGATTGAGCCCGGGCACAAAGTCGAAAAATCGCCCTCGCAGCAACGCGTCGAGCGCTTCGTCGACGCGAAGGAGAACCATTTCCGCATTCGCTGCCAGGGAAAGCACGTCTTGATCGAGGTCAACGGCGTGAAGATGGTCAACGGCGATTTTCCGTCGCTGCCCGATCAAGGAATTATCGCCTTTAAAATCGACGCCGATCGGCCGCCGCACAAGGTGACCTTCACGAACATCAAGTTCACCGACTTGGGCCAGTCGCCGCCCGAGGTCGCCGCTGTGGACCGACCTTCCCTGCACGACCTCGAACTGTTGCGGGCGGAGATGAAATTTGAAGCGGCGATGAAAAAGGCCGACGAAACGCTGCTCAATCGCTTCGACACCGAAATCGCCAGGCTCAAGCGGAGCGCCCGTCATCAGGATAAGGACCTGGTCGACGTCGTCGAGCATGAAAAAGATCTCTTCAAAGACAAGGGCCTGATCCCCTGGTCCCGTCCGATGCGGAAATTCCTCTTACAATACGGCAAGGAGCTGCACGACGCCCAACGCGCCGTCGGCACGTCGTTCGACACGGCCATCGAACGCGCCGAAAAGAACCATAATGAGAAGCTGAAGGAGGCCCTCATCGCCGAAGCGGGACAAGTGCTGGCTCCCCGCGAAGTGGCGATCTGGCAGCGGACCGGCAAGAAAGGACAAGTCTTCCGCCGCATCTTTTACTCCGACGGGACTTTCTCGGAAGGTGATCAGCAGAGCGAGTCGGTCTCGCGATTCTGGACGCCGCCGATCGACGACGTGCTGACCCTCGAATTCCCAGACAAGGAAGACTCGTCCGGCGCGAATGAGCAATTGTTGCTCTTGTCGTCCGACGGCAAGACGCTGACCACGAAGAGCAAGAAAGACAACGTGCAGGTCTGGCAGCACGGCGAGGATGCCCAACCGAGCGGCGGATCGCCGGACTCTCCAGCGGGTGGTTAGACCCAATGAAACGAGCGGGCGGATTGGAGAGCCATATGAATGGATGCGGCCTCTGGTGAGGTGAAGCGATCATCCGCAAGATGCCGAGCGTTATCTGCCCTTCTTCCTAGCCAACCTCGATCTCCACGCCACCGACGATGGTCGCCGCGAAGTTATACAAGGCTGCCGTGATAATGCCGCCAATGAATCCCATCAAACCATAAAAAACTGGCGCCAATACGATCGCAAAAACTCCGGCAATAACGGGTGGCGCTCCTGCTTGTTGCTGGGGAGCGACGACAGCCGCGACGATACAAAACACTGCGAAGAAGAGCCCTATCAAGATGCCAATTCCGCCATAAAGCACGCCGAGCATTTTGCCGAGCGAAAGCACGTCGATTCGTTTAACCAGCATTGGGATTCCTCTTCGAGAAGCGTGACCGAGACAGACCGCTTGCTGCACTAGACAGACGGGACTCAGGCCGAAGAAAACCAGCCTATTGCCGAAAGTCTGTAGGGTCAACATCCGTATCGGGGTGATAAACGTGTGAAAAAGGGGCCAATAGAATGTCCCCTTTCGCGAGGCGCCTTCTTGGTCGTTGCAGCGATCGATCGGATCGTGCCGTGATTTTGCTCGCGGCGACGCACTCCTCAATCACGTCAACACCAGACGGGCACGCATCGCTCAATCAGGCGCGCAACCTGTGCCGCCGATTTCGCGGTCACGCCGCCGGCCGCTTGGCGACGACCACGTCCTGTCTTCCCGAGCCTTGCGGAATATAGGCGGCGATGTCGACGAACCGCGACCAGTGGCTGTTGATGTAGTCGCGGGTGTGCCAGGCTGCCTGGTACCAGTCGGGGTGAATCCCCTCGTCGCCGGCCGTGCGCGCGAAAACGAAACCCCGCTCGCGAATTTGCCGGACGGTCGGACTCGGAAGGCCCGCCCAGCAATCCGGCCCATGCACGCTGGCGAGCAGGTGCCCGCCGGGGGCCAGCGTGCGCTTCAAATCCGTCAGCCACGCGTCCTGGCGAGCTTCATCCAGGTGCGTAAAGACCGAGCCGCACCAGATCAAATCGAATTCGCCGTCCGCAAACGGCAGGGGCGGCAGCGGCGGATTGACCAGCACTCTCGCGCCGGGAAGATGTGACTCGCACCATTTAATAGCCCGCTCGTCCACGTCGGAGCCGGACCAGCGAATGTGGGGCCAGCGGTCGACCGCCTCCAACAAGAGCCGACCGCAGCCGCAGCCGAAATCGAGCGCGCGGCCGATCTCTTCGATGCTCGACCCTCCCTGGGCGAGCGCGGTTTCGATATCTTCAGCCGTTCGCTTGCCGCCGGCCACAAAACCGGGAACGTCGATCGGCCCCACGACGTTGAACCGCAGCTCCGCGCCGGGCACCACCAGTTCGGGGTGCGACGCCAGGTAGTCCGCATCCTCGCGCTCGAGTCGGCGGATCGTGCGGCGGCGGTCCCAGCGGTAGGCCGGTGCCAACAGCGGATAACACGCGACAGGGACGATGCTCCGCATCTTTCCCCAAATTTGCCGGATCTCCATTTCCGGTTTCCTTCAGTCGGTGCCGGCTCGCAGCCGATCTCGCAAGAGTGGTAAGAATTCGTTCATGAATTGCGCGGTCGCAATCGGCAAGGTCCCGTCCGTGGGAACCGCATCGGTCGTCAGCACTTGCAGTTTGTACAACAGCGGCTCGCCGCCGAAACGCACGCGGGGATACTCGGGAACGTCCCATGTTCCCGTGGCCGACCATCCATAGCAGACGGAGAACTCGCCTGACGCGGCGCCCGAATTTTTGTACCGCAGAAAGCGAAACGTGTGGTTCTGCGAGTCGGGCGTAGCGACCTGGAGATCGACCGGATCCTGCAACAGCTGGTTCGCCTGGGCCCCGTAGCAAATCTCCGGCGGATGGCGGACCAAAGGTCCGGCTGGTCCCACCATTAAGAGGACGGTCACGTCGCGGCCCAGTTTCTGATTGACGTAATGACGGTCGATGTAGCCGGCGCAGCGCAATTCCCGAATGGCTTCCTCCGGCATCTTTTCTTCGTCGCCGTGCTGCTTCCAATCGCCGAATTGGGTGGGAAAAGCTTCCACGGATTTTGCGGCGGCGGTGATGTCGGCCGCGTCGCGCCAGCGACGGCTCCAGACGCCGTGCACGACGGCCGGAGCCGCCGTGAGTACCACAGTCACGGCGACCATGATGATCGCGGTGAACTTTCGCTGACGGACAATCGGATCGGACGACATATCAACCTCCCGCGGCGGCGGTCTTGCGCACGTGTGCTTCTAGCCGTTCCAGGATTGCTCGATCGTTCGGTGTCACCACGGCGGACGCCACGTTGAGCGCACGGGCCCGCCGATAGGCCGTTCGGGCCTCGGCCGAACGGTTCGCCGACAGGTAGGCGTTCGCCAGGTGCAACACGACGACTGGGTCGGTCGCCTGCGACGAAACGGCCTCGCTGAGCAGGGGCAGCGCTTCCTGTGGACGGCCGAGCAAGACCAGAATCTGTCCCTTCGTGTCGAGCAAAGTGGAATCCGAACCGAATTTCGCGATGGCTCCGTCGACGATCTTGAGCGATTCCTGAATGCCATCGGGTCGATCGGCGAGGACGAGTGCCAGATTGTTGATCGCCAATTTGTAATCGGGCTTGAGACTGATTGCCTTGCGATACAAGGAAATGGCCTCGTCTCGCGATCCGCTGACGTACCGCAGATTGGCCACTGAATAGCACAGCTCGGCCGAACGGGGATTATTCTCGACAGCCGTCTGCAGCAAACTCTCGGTCTGGCGCGCCAGCCGCGACGCGGGCGGAAGGGGAGTCAGCGCGTCGGCCAGCGCAATGGCCGTTTCGAGGGCCTCCGATCCGGCGCTTTTGCGCGTCACCAATGCCACGGCCTCGTCCACAAGTTCCTCGCGAACAAGCAGAATCAAAATATTCGAAAGCATCTCCCGCCGTGCCACGGGATCTTTTTGCGCCTGCACGAAGCGTTTGTCAGCGTCTTCAACAACATCGTGAATCTTGGCCTGTCGCCTCGACACTTGCGAGATTTTTCGGGCGGCGACAAGCCGCAGACGCACCGCGCCGATGCGCGCTTTCGGATCCTGTTCCAGCCGCGCGAGCACCGGTTCGGCGTAATCGGCGAATTGAGGTTGGTCGTTCGCATTGCGATACAAGAACTCGGCGTAGCGCACGAGATTGATGGCCGGCGCGTCATCCTGTCGCGAGACCGCCAGGAACTGCTCGTAGGCCGGCATCAGCCGATGCTCGGTTTCGTAAATCGAGGCCAAGAGCACACGGTCCTGATCGAGCGCTTGCTGGGGGATCTGCACGAGCCCTTCCAACAACTCGGCCGATCGCTGGCGATCTTCCGTGCGGCCCGTGCGGGCCAAAAGGATGGCTTCGAGCCGCCGATCGGATGCCGTGCTGCCGCCCAAACGGCCGACTTCCGTCAGCACCTGGGCGGCCTCCCGCAACCTTTGCTCGCCGCCTTGTTCGGCCAAAGCGCGGACGAGCGTTCGATGGGCCGGCACGGACTTGGCGTGCTTCTTGAGGATTTGCCGACACAAGGCTTCGGCCTGGGCCGGATCGTCGGCGACAAAGAACTGGGCCGCCCGCTCCAGCACAGTGGCTTGCCGGTCCTCAGGATTCAAGCGGATGGAATCGAGGTAGAACCTGGCCGCCTCGGTGCGGCTACCGATCGACTCGTAGAGTTGGGCCAGCACGAAGACTTTTTGCGGTTCGGGAATGTCGATACGCCGCGCCAGGCGACTCAGCATGGCTTCAGCGGCCTCGCCGTTTCGCTGCACGCCCGTGTAAAAGCGGAACAAGGCGATCCACATCCGCACGTCGGTCGGCGCCAACTCGACGGCCCGCTCATAGGCGACCTGTGCCCGTGAAACGGCCTTGGCGTAGTCCGACGAGCCTTCGGGACTGGTGAGCAGAATCGTTTGCCCCAGCCGCATGAAGCTCGACGCCTCGTTCGGCTCGCGTTTGACCCAATCTTCCGCCAGGCGCAGGGCCTCTTCCGATTCGCCCCGCCGCACGTAGAGCGGGATCGCGACGGTGGAAAGCCGGCTCGAGCGGGCGACGGCCTGGCGGACGCGCTGGAACTCGCGGTCAGCCTCGGTGAAGCGGCGCTGCTCCACCAACATGTCGATCAGCTCTTCCGAGAGACCGATGTTGCGGTTGCCCAGCCTGATTGCCTGCTGGTAGGCGGCGATGGCTTCGTCCAGTTGGTTCTGTTTGCGAGCCAAGACGCCTTGCAGAACGTAGCGCCGCTGCCAGGTCGGCCGCAAAGCGGCAATCTCGCGCACGAGGCGCTCCGCCTCGCGCAACTGCGGATCGTCGAGTTCGCTGGATTCGACGAGGAGGCGCCGCGCACGATACGCGCGCCAGAGCGTCCCGTCGTTGCCCTCGATTTTCTTCAGGCGCGTCTCGATCTCTTCCAGGGCTTTCCAATCGCGGTCGTCCGCCACGATCTGGGCGAGCGTATCGAGCGTTTGGAGATTTTCCGGTTCACGGGCCGATTGCTCTTCGAGCCGCCGCCGCGCGTCGGCCCGC
>CAYWOV010000012.1:0-13205 GCA_964459965.1 uncultured Planctomycetaceae bacterium
TGTCGAGGGACACAGACGGATACCTTTGCAAGAGTCATGGCCAGCTCCTTTGCCGACTGATTTGGATGAGTCAGCGAATCATCGATCGCCCGGATCGCCTGGCGTGCTTTTTCGGCGAGTGGCGGGTCCCGCCGTTCCAGAATCCACACGATTTTCGTCGCATCTTCCTGGCCCGGCGACAGGCCCAAGTCGTGCCGCAGTCGCCAGAGCAGGCCCTGGCGAATCTCCGTCAATAGAAAAGGGACCGGTCGCTTGGATCGATTGAGCAGTCTTGCCATCGCTTCAATGTATTCCGACAACGTTCGTCGCGTCGCGGGTCGCGGCGAAAGCGGTGGACCGAGAAACCTCGACGCGTGCCATCCAACAATTAATGTCGCGGCCAAAACGGAAGCGGCCAGAATGTCGTACGGAAAGCGGGAAAGCAACCACAGAGGATTCGCGCGAACGGTCAGACCGTGATAGAACTCATCGAACACGACCGGTTTTTTTGGATCGGCCAGGAGATGGCTGACGAGGACGGGATTGTCCGCCTCGCCCACGAGACTGTTTTGAGCCAGTCGCGGGTCGGCTAAGACAGTGATCGTTCCGCTGCCGACCGCATAGACGGCCGCCAGCGTTTCCGGTTCTCCCTTCGGTTCGAGCACCGCACGAATCCGCCCCTCGGGCACGGACGCAAGAGTTGCGGTCTGAGACACCTTTTGTGCGCGGGCGGTCGACTGAGCCAACGAATCTGCGGCCGCAGCTCCCACTTTTGGCTTGGCGGACCGCTTAGCTTTTGAATCCTTCTCCCGTTCCGCGGCAGGCTCCTCCGTTGATTCGACGACGCGGCGATCGAATTCGGGCAACATCAAATTCAACCCGTGGGGAAAAACGGACGCCAGCGTACCGTCGGCCGTGGCATGCACAATCGAGCCCGACGGCGAACGATGTTGCCGGCCGATAACATGTGCCTCTTGCTTCACAACTCGTCGAGCCTCCTCGCTGAGGCTGCGTTCAGACCGACTGTCGTCGCCATGTATTCGCCAGTCGGCCTCGGGGCCAACTGATTGCACCTTCACGCCCTGCAGTCCCAATTCGGACAGCACATCCTTCGCTGGAATGTCGCGGCCGAACGTCTGCAACTGTCTTGCTGAAGGCGACACAACGACGGCGCCCCCCGTGCGGATCCATTTACCGACGGCGTCGAGATAGGTCGGCTCCGTCGACACGATCTCTGGGCTCGGTTCGATCAACGCCACGGTTACGTCGCGATTGAGCAGGCGGCTCGGAGGCGCGTTGTCGCGTTCGACGGGCACGTGAAGTTCCTCGAGCAGCTCGTAAATGCCACGAAATCCATGATCGCGGGTGCCATAGGTATCGATGCCGAGGCCGCCCGGAGCGTGCAAGAGTTCCAGCAATCCGCCGACGAGCGACACGATCGTGATAATCACCGCCACGGCCACGACGTTACGCGTGTTGAGCATCGGCTCTCTCCGCGGCCATCGCATGAATCCGCTCATAGGCTTCGTGACAAGCGGCGAAGTCGGCGGGAAGGCAGGCTTCCGAACCGTACCACTTCGAATCGATGACCCAAACAAACTGCGCAAGCCAGTCATAAAGTGGCGTCTGGCGGTATCGGTTCAGGTGCTCGCGATTCGTCGCCCCCAGTCGAAACTTTTTCCCTTCTCGCTGTTCGAGGAGCACCAGACATGCGCGGAAGAGAAGTCGTATCCCGAGGATGTAATTCCCATCGGCGCGCGCCGCCTCCGCCTGTTTGACGAGCTGCTCCGGATTAATATTTTCACTGGTAAAACAGTCGGCGAGCGCCGCTTCGCCACGCTTGCCGCGCACCACCATGACGATTGTCCAAACAATGTGTCCCACGAGCAGCAACAGTGTGATTACCAGAACGCCAATAAATAGCCACGCGAGCACGGGCGACATCTTATAGAGCCAGAGGAAGAAGTTCCGAAAGATACTGATGAACTCCACCCAGAGCCGATGCAAAAATCCCCAAAGCCCTTCGGCGGCCTCATTTGAACCGTCGACTTGAAACTCGGGCCGCGCGAGCACCTCTTGGGCCGCCTGGCGAACCTGGTCGGGTCCGGGGAGCGCAATGGGCTGGTCAGCCGCCACGAAGGCGATTGCCAAAGTCGTGAAGAGAGCCGTCGTCATCCCTGCTCCAAGGTCTGCAACGGCATTGTCGGCTCGGCGGCAACCGCTCGAGCCATTTGCACGAGGTCGAAGTTTTCGATGCGGCAACGGCACGAGTAATAGAACACAACCGACGCGATCATGGCGAAACCCACCCCCAAGGCTTGCAAGATCGCACCGGCGACGGCCGCCAAATGCCGCTCGAGCACGACGGCCGCTCCCCCTCCAATTCCGGCCTGAATCAGAAAGATGACGACGCCCAGGCGGAAGTATTGCCAGTAGTGCTCAATTCCGGCGCTCCGCATCAAGTACCAGCTTCTCCGCAAAGCTGCAATTCCGGACGTCCGCTCAAGCATGGCAATGGTCGATGCCAGGGCGAGCCAAAAGGCGAACAAAATGCCGGGAAGAACGCACAAGGCCAGGCCGCTATAGAGAAAGAAATGGTACAAGAGCCACGTCCAGAACAACGGGACCGCGCGTCCGATCATCGCGCGGAAGGAGCCGCGAATATCGACCGACTGTCCCATATAAATCCGCGAGGCCGCATACACGAGAACGCCGAATGTGAAAGGGGTGATAAAGATCTCGAGCAGCAGCGAGAGCGGTATCACCAATGTGAACAACCACGACAATTGTGCCTGGTTAAACGCCGACATCTCCTCGGGCGTCGGATGAGCAGCGAGGACGGGTATCGTCTCGGTCAAGTAAATCTGCGTCGCGAGCGCCACGGGAAACTGCAGACAGAGCATAAGTTTCACAAAGAAACTAAAATTTTCTTTGAAAATCAAAACGCTCTGATCGAGAATCCCGCCCACAGAGAGGGGCTTCAGCTCGTATTTCATCGTCGTCTCAGAATACTGAACCATGCACGCAGATCCAACACGCAATCAGCGTCCTGCCGAGACGATTGTTCGGGACCGTCGCGCATCGAATGACGCGGAAACTGACCAGCCGACGCGTGATCGACGCGGGCACTGGGTCGTGCTCCTGGGGGCCGTCGCCGTACTGATTGCCGGGTTGTTGGTCGACGTCAATGCGGAGGGAGCGATCTTCCTCCGCGGGCTGCCACGCGTTTCGTTTCCCGTGATCTGCCCGCTGAGGCGATTCTTTGGAATCTCGTGTCCGACTTGCGGCGTGACGCGGAGCATGGTTTTTATGCTGCAGGCCCGGCCCTTTGAGTCGTTCGCCATGCACCGCTTAGGCTGGCTGGTTCTGGCAGCGATTGTGTTTCAAATCCCGTATCAGACATGGTGTTTGACCTGTCGGCGGAACATTTCAGTTTCTACACGATTCGTGCAGTTCGCGCTGGCCGTCTTCATGCTGCTCCTTGTCCTCAATTGGCTCATCCCATAAAGATTAAAAGTCGAGGCCACGCGCGGCGAACCGGCGGGTCGACCCGCTGGGGCTTTGTAGCATCGGTTTTGCGGGTCGATTCAAGATTGCAAGGGATTTCTCTTTTGAGACCGACGAAGTTCGCGCGCACGGCGTGGTTCGGACGATTTGTCGCTTGCGGATCGGTTCTCTTCGGGACACTATCCGTAGGCGGGGTCGCTGGCGCTGAGGCGCCGCGCCGGCTCAACGTGTTGTGGATCTGTGCCGACGACCATGCTGCCTACGTGATCGGGGCTTATGGCAATCGCCGCGTCCACACGCCGAACCTCGATCGTCTGGCTGCCGGCGGAATGCGGTTCGATCGGGCATTTTGCAGCTCTCCCGTTTGCACGGCCTCGCGTGATTCCTTCATCACGGGCCGCTATCCGCGCACGATTGGCGTCACCCAACTCAACACACCTCTTCCGCAGGGTGAAACGACGCTGGCCCACGTGTTGAAGGGTGTCGGCTACGACACGGCGGCGATCGGCAAAATGCATTTCAATAACAAGGAGACATACGGATTCGACCTGCGGCGCGATCTCGGCTACCACGACGCCGAATTGGCGGAACGCGGCAAGAAACCAATCCCTCCGGACGTCGCCGTGCAGCCGACGTGGAGACCGTTTCGCGATCCGGCCCCGATCTGGCTCAACGCGGGCGATCTGCCGATCGCCGAGGTCGACGCCGATACGGACGCGACGTATTTCGTCGAAGAGACGGACCGCTTTCTGTCCAAGCCGCGCGAGAAACCTTTCTTCCTGTTTGTGAGTTTCTACGAACCGCATTCCCCCTTTTGCTTTCCCTTGGAAGACCGGGGGCGATTTCAGCCGTCGAGCTTTCCTGTACCGCCCGTCGGTCCTGAGGACGCCGGACAGATTCCCGCCGTCTTCCGCGATTTGACTGCGGCCGAAAAGCAGGGGATTGCCGCCGCTTATTACACGTCCGTGGAGTTTCTCGACCGTAAAGTCGGCCAGGTGCTGGCCGCACTCGACAAATCGGGCCAGGCGCAAAACACGCTCGTGCTCTACACGGCCGATCACGGCTATCTGCTTGGACAGCACGGGCGATTCGAAAAGCATTGCAGCTACGAGGAGGCAATCCGTAATCCGCTATTCATGCGGTGCCCTGCCGTGATTCCTTCCGACAAATCGACCAGCGCGCTCGTCGAGTTCGTTGACATCTCTCCAACCGTGCTCGATCTGTGCGGCGTGAAGATTCCGGCCAACGTGCAGGGCCGGTCGCTTGTGCCGCTTCTGGAGGGTCGGACAAAAACGCATCGGACCGAGGTCTTTGTCGAATACGCTCCCAACGAGGAAGCGGCGATTCGCGACGAACGGTGGAAACTGATCTTCGAACGAGGCGTGCAGCCCCGAGCCGACGGTTACGACACGGGCCTGCCGCTTCCCGGTCGGACGATTCGTCTCTATGACCTGGAGAACGACCCCTCGGAGATGCATAACGTCGCCCTGCTGCCGGAGAATGCCGAACGCGTCAAACATATGCTCGGGCGCTTGGCCGAACATCTGCGCTCGACGGCCCGCGAGCCCCCGCTCGTCCCCAAGACGGCCGACCCGCTCGAATTGCTCGATTACTGCGTGCAATCGCGCGACGTCGGAGCCGAAAGCGCCGGCGCATGGGTGCCGACCGGTCCCGCCGGTCTGCGCCGACCTTTCCTCCTGGCCGGCGCCTATTCCCTGGCCATTGTCCTGGCCTCCCTTGCCGGCAGCTGGCTGCCGATGATGGCGCGGCTCACGCACACCCGCATGCAAATCGCGATGAGCCTGTGCGGCGGACTGATGT
Source organism: uncultured Planctomycetaceae bacterium (assembly GCA_964459965.1). Taxonomy (GTDB): domain Bacteria; phylum Planctomycetota; class Planctomycetia; order Planctomycetales; family Planctomycetaceae; genus DASPSM01. The sequence continues at coordinate 5,308 of CAYWOV010000012.1, forward strand.
TGGGCGTTAGCCTATTTCACATGCTGCCGAGATCCTTCGACGTCTTCGGCTCGCTCGATCGAAGTGTCATCTGGATGTTGGGTGGCCTCCTGACGATGTTTTTCCTCATCCGGGCGTTCCATTTTCACCAACACGAGCCAGGTCCTCATCGGTCGCAACGTCTGAATTGGATGGGACTCGCCTTGGGCCTCGGAGTCTATACGTTGATTAATGGCGTCTCTCTGGCTGCGAGCGTCGAGGCTGACGCCGGACGGGGAGCGTGGCGATTGGGATTCGGAACGTTCGCGGCAATCTTCCTGCACAAGCCACTGGACGCGATGCCCATTTCGATCCTGGCCACCGGCCGGGAAGCGGCGGGCCGGATGAGACAGATTGTCAACGGCACGCTCGCCGTCCTGTGTCCATTGGGAGTCGCCCTTTTCTTCGCGACTTTGAAGCAATTTCCCAACCACCACAGAGGCCTTGTCGGCTGCGGCCTGGCCTTCTCAGCCGGCGTCTTCCTTTGCATCTCGCTCTCGGACCTGCTGCCGGAACTCGAATTCCATGCTCACGACCGGGTCGCTCTGTCGCTGGCGCTCATGGCCGGTGTGGCCTTGGCCTATGTCGTCGCATAAGTGCCGCGCGTCTCGGCTTGGAATCCGCTTCGTTGCGCATACTATGTGTGTGGATGGATTGATTCCGTAGGGCAAGCTGCCAGCTTGCCTTCGCAACAATCAGTTCAGAAATGGCAAGCTGGCAGATTGCCCCACGACGGCAGGATCTCGACGATGCTCACGGCGCGCTTCTCGCAGGCACTCGTTTACGCGGCCGATGCCCATAAGGACCAAACGCGGAAAGGCACCAGCGTCCCCTATGTCGCGCATGTGCTGGCGGTGTCCGCACTGGCTCTCGAGAATGGCGCCAACGAGGACGAGGCGATCGCCGCGCTACTGCACGACACGGTCGAAGACTGCGGCGGTATGCCGCGGCTCGCGGACGTCCGTGAACGATTCGGCCCATCCGTCGCCGACATTGTCATGGGCTGCAGCGATTCGGTCGACACTCCGAAGCCACCCTGGAAGGAACGAAAGCAAACGTATCTGCACGAGCTTGACGCCGCGTCGCCTTCTGTGCTCTTGGTCTCGGCCTGCGACAAACTGCACAATGTCCGCTCGTTGTTGGTTAGCGTCCGCAACGACGGAGAAAGTGCCTGGGCTCGATTCAAAGGCGGCAAGGAGGGGACCTTGTGGTATTATCGTGCGGCCCTCGCCACCCTGAAGCGGTGCGGCGTTTCGCCGCGATTGACGCACGAGCTTGAGATCTCGCTTGAGGAGTTGCACCGGGCCGTGAACTCGACCGTGCCTCTCTCCGACGTCCACTTTCCCGATGCCTGACAACGGTCCATCTCCTCACCCGCTCGATGCCCTGCCAATCGACGCGGTCTTGCCGCAAATCGTCGCGGCGCTCGGATCCTCATCCAATCTGGTGATCTGTGCTCCGCCGGGGGCGGGAAAGACGACGCGGGTCCCGCCGGCCCTGCTCGATGCGGCGTTGGCAATCGAGGGACGAATCGTCGTGTTGCAGCCGCGGAGGATGGCGGCCCGCGCAGCGGCTCGCCGCATCGCCGCTGAGCAGGGGACGTCCGTCGGCGACGCCGTCGGCTATCAAGTGCGGTTCGACCAGAAGATCGGCCCGCGCACGCGGATCGCCCTCGTCACGGAAGGCATTCTGCTCCGCATGTTGCACGACGATCCGCTGATCGAGTCGGTCGGCGCGGTGATGTTCGACGAATTCCACGAGCGGAACCTGAACAGCGACCTGGCGCTGGGCATGGTCCGCCGCATCCAGCAAACGGTTCGCCCGGAACTGAAGATCATCGTCATGTCGGCCACTCTCGACGCCGCCCCTGTGGCCGGCTTTTTGGGTGACTGCCCCGTGATCAATAGCGAGGGACGCCTGTTTCCCGTCGAGATTCGCTACGCGGGCAGTTCCGACAAACGGCCATTGAGCGCGATCGTCGCTTCGGGAGTGGAGCAGGCGGCCGAGCGAACGGCGGGCGACATTCTCGTCTTCCTTCCCGGTGTGGGCGAGATCCGCCAATCGGCCGCCGAATTGCAGGCTTTCGCCGGCCGCCGCGGATTCAGACTGTTTGAGCTTTACGGTGACTTGCCGCCCGAACAGCAAGACGCCGTGCTGGGGGATAGCGATCAGCGGAAAATCGTGCTTTCGACCAACGTCGCCGAAACGTCGCTGACGATTTCGAGAGTCACCGCCGTCGTGGATACCGGTCTGGCCCGGCAGCTGCGATTCGATCCATCGGTTGGACTCGACCGACTCTCGCTCGTTCCAATCTCCAAGGCCTCGGCCGATCAGCGCGCCGGCCGGGCGGGCCGAACCTCTGCCGGTCTGTGTCTGCGGCTCTGGGACGAGCGATCGCACGCCCATCGACCCGCCTTCGAGCAGGCGGAAATTCAACGCGTCGATCTGGCGGCTCCGGTGCTCGATCTGTGGAGTTGGGGTGAAACCGACGTGTTGGCCTTCCCTTGGTTTGAGTCCCCGTCTCGATTGGCCGTCGAGAGCGCCCTGGCCGTCCTGGATCGCCTCGGTGCGATCGAAGGCGGCTCGATCACCGAAATCGGACGAGTGATTGCTCGGCTGCCCGTTCATCCGCGGATCGGACGTCTCTTGATCGAAGGACACCGGCGGGGCTGCGCACAGCGTGTCGCTCTGGCAGCCGCTCTACTATCGGAACGCGAGCCCTTCTTGCGCTCAGGCGGCAACGCCCGCGGCAATGACCGCGGCCCACGCACCTCGGCGAATTACGTTTCGCGTTCCGACGTGCTGGACCGCGTGACCGTGATCGAAGAATTCGAATCGGCCGGCCGTGCCGACTCGAGCTTTGGCCCGATCAATCGCTCGGCGGCGTCGTTTGTGCTTCGTGCACGGGATCAGCTCTTGGCGGAGATCGGCCGCGAACTCGGTCGACCCGGCCGGGACGACACGCCGGGAGCCGACGCATTCCTGCAGTCGTTGTTGACCGCCTTCCCCGACCGCCTGGCGAAGCGGCGGGATTCCAGCGGCGGAAAGGGAATCATGGTCGGCGGGCGCGGCGTGCGACTCGCCCCGCAAAGTGCCGTCACCAATGCCGAACTGTTCCTCTGCATCGACGTCGACGCGGGCCAGACCGAGGCAATCGTCCGCCAAGCATCGGCCGTCGAGCGCGATTGGCTCTCTTCAGAAAAACTACGGACCGTAGACGAAGTGTTCTTTCATCCCACGCAGAAGTCCGTCGTCGCCCGCCGCCGCACGTACTGGGACGACCTTGTGATCGAAGAGGTCAACGTTCCGGTGACCCTCGGCGAACGCTCGGCGGCCGTGCTGGCCGAGGCGGCGTGGCGCGAATGGGATCGCGTCTTTCCCAAAGATGACCCGGACCTGCAGAGCTTTCTCACCCGTGTCCGCTGCCTGGCCGCCTGGATGCCAGAACTGAATCTGCCCGCGTTCGACGAGGCACAGCTTCAAGCGATATTGGCCGAGCTCGCGTTGACTTGTCGTTCGTTCGAAGAGATTCGCAAATCGCCTTGGCTCGATCTATTCAAGAATCACCTCAGTTACACACAGCGCGAAGCCGTGGATCGCGAGGCGCCCGAGCGGATGAGCGTGCCTAGCGGAAGCCGGATCGCCCTCGTCTACGAAGTCGGCCGACAACCGGCCCTGCCTGTGCGTATTCAAGAAGTCTTCGGACTTCGCGAAACGCCGCGGATCGCAGGCGGACGCGTCCGCGTAGTTCTTCATCTCCTCGCCCCGAATATGCGGACTCAGCAGATCACCGACGATCTGGAAAGCTTCTGGACTAACGGCTATCCGCAAGTCCGCAAGGATTTGCGGGCCCGCTATCCCAAGCACGCGTGGCCCGAAAATCCCTGGACGGCCGAACCGACCCACCGAGCAAAAAAGCGTCATCAATGACGATCGCGAATTAGCGAACTGCAGAGCCCGTTCGTCTGCGCCGAAGTCTTGGCTCGAGTTTGTGCCGTCTGCAATGGCCGCTGCACGCCATGCCCAGTTTGTGAGTGGAATGTCCTCAGGTTCTGTGCAGACACTTACATGGCCTTCTAATCACCTGCAATTAACGGTTGCATGTCGAGCACGTCGCCTTCGCTCAGTGCCATATTATCCAAACATCGTATGCATTGGCGCTGACATTATTGGCCGATTATAACGTATTCGGAATGTAACAGGTCGAGGCACGTCGACACATGGACTGATATGATGTGCTGCAGATTCGGTCCATAAGAGCGAGGAAAATCGATCGCCTCCGAGGCCGGACGACAGAGCGCGCCTATCAGAACGAGAAATGGAAGACAAACTGGCGAACCCGGCGCTCGCACTCAAGTGATTCGCGGTCCATCTCCTTGAGCCTGGATTGCCGCGGGGTGGTCCAGGCTCTTGTCATCCGCAGTCGCGATTTCGCGCACTGCGCTCAGTTTTCTAAAGTTTGTTCCACATTCGGACCGGGATTCATTGGCCCTGGCGGTACGACAATCGGGTCGATCGCGTCGTTTTCTTGTCGACTCCGAGCAATCGCCGACAACTCCGGCATGAGTCGGACCGCCCGTGCAAAATATTCCGCGGCCTCTTTGTCCTTTCCCTCGCGAGCCAACACGGCGGCGAGCCGAGTGTAATAGGCCGGCTGATCGTCACGAATCGCGATCGCGCGCTTGAATTCTTGAATCGCCTCCGCATCGCGGCCGATCGCAGCCAATCCAACGCCCAATCGTTCATGGGCGAAATCGCTCTCTGGCGCCAGGTCGACGGCCTTGTGCAACTGCTCCAGCGCGTCCTTCGGGCGGCCCTGTTCGATCAGCCAGCTTCCGAAATATCCGCGAATCGTCTCGTTGTCTTTGACCGAGATCGCCCGCCCGAAGAGCGTATCGTTGTCTTGCCAATAGCCGACTTGGACGAATGCCAACGCCGCGCTGGCCGCGACAAGCAGAGGTGCCGCAACAATGACGACGCGCCGCAGAGGAAGCCAGGCCACGAGCACATAGATGCCGATCATCGGAAAATAGGCAAAGCGATCCGCCATGCCCTGACGGCCGACTTGCACGAGGCCGATCATCGGAACAAAAGTCCCAAGAAACCATAACCATCCAATCAAGAGTTGCGGCCGGCTCTTGACGAGCAAGACGCAAGCCGCCGTGACACTCAGCAACAGCCCGAGCGAAATCAGCACGGGCGGCGAGCCCCATTCATACCCCGCATAGGGATAAAAGAAAGCCAGATGCACCGGCCAGATAACATTCAACAAGTATTGCCCATAGGAGGCCACGGCATTCGCAATCCGATCCTGGAGAGAAAGCCCCAGAAGATAGGTCGTCGCCCCGCAATGAGACTGGGCGTAGTATACGACCGAAGAAAAAACGGCCGACACCACAAAGAATGGCAGCTTCTCCAGGAGAACCGGTCCCCGGCTGCCGGCAAGTCGCTGGAAAGGCCAATAGTCCAGCAGAAGCAAGAGGAACGGAAAGGTCACGAGCGTTTGCTTGGCAAGCAAGCTGCAGACGAATAGACACCAACAAACCGCGAGCCACGTATACTGTCGCCTTCGCACATAAGCGGCATAAACATTGAGAGCCAACAACCCGAAGAAAATACTCAGCACGTCCTTCCGCTCGGTGATCCAGACGACCGACTCGACATGCAGCGGATGCACGGCAAACATCGCGGCAACAAACACGCTCCGCCAACGACTGCCTGTCGCCGCGTCGAAGAACAGGAACAACAGGAACGCGTTGGCCGCATGCAGAATCAGGTTCGTCAGGCGATATCCGCCGGGAAATGCCCCGTAAACGGACGTATCGGCCATGAATGACAACCAGGTAAACGGCAGATACATCCCGGCGTGCAGCGTCGTGAAGGCCCAGCGAGCCCCGTCGAATGACAACCCGTTGAGCACCGGTTGGTTGTTGGTCACATACCGCCTGTCGTCAACACCGGCATAACCAAAGTCGATCGATCGGCAATAGACCGCCCCAACGAGCAACGCCAGGCCTAAGCCAACCCCAATTCGCATTTGGTTTCTTCCGACGCCCGCCCGGCCTCGCCAACCGATCTTTCGTCCGCCCTGTTGTCGAATGGCAGTATTGTCGCAGACCTCATCTCCACGTTCCACAAAGTTAAGTCGGCCGTCGTGCAGGTCCGGACAGGCGAATACAGGGACGTGTTGAGAGGCACAAAGCGGCCTGTGTGGATGCCACCCATTGCCAGTGTCTACGGCACGTCACGCCTCGATCAAGCGAAAGAGAATCCCGAAATTCGCTGATGCGTGACTTGAGAGCTACGACTATATTCGCCTGTTCCCTCGATCCCCCTCCCTTTTTATTCCGCCTTCATCCTGTGTCGGAGACTGCTGTGGACAACGGCCCGGATTTCGGATGGCTCCTGCGGAGATCGTCGGCCGCCCTGCTTGTTTGCGCGGCCTTGGTCCTGCTCTGTTACTTGTTCGTGGACCGCGCGGTTGCCCTCTACGTTTACAACCAGCGTTTTGCCGAATACCCCGTCTTGAAGTGGTTAACGTACCCGCCGGCCGTCCTGCAAACCTGGGTGCCGGTGCTGCTCGGGGCGCTGATGATCAGGCGGGCGTTGGGTCCGTTCCGCCGGTGGGAGTGGGCGCTCGTGGCGGCCTGCATGAGCCTGGTTTTGGCGGAGCAGTTCCGCGAAACCCTGGCGTACGCGTTCGGCCGCTACTGGCCGGAAACCTGGGTCGATAACAACCCGTCGTTCATCGGGAATGGAGCGTACGGCTTTCACCCCTTTCACGGCGGCAGCGCCTACCGCAGCTTTCCCTCCGGTCACACCGCCCGGACTCTGGCTGTCGCCACCGTCGCCTGGATCGCTTACCCGCGTTGGCGTTGGGCCTATGGATCAGCGTCCGCGGCCGTCACCGTGGGCCTACTCGCAATGGATTATCATTTCGTGAGCGACGTGATCGCGGGCGCTTTCGTTGGCGGCATCGTCGGAATTTACACGGCCCACTTCTGCGGAGTCCAAACTCTTGAAATGTCGGGCGCGCTCTCGGTTACGAGTCACCGCTCAACCCCTCACCCCTAGCCCGTCTCCCTCAAGGGGCGATGGGGACAGCAGTTTTTCTCGGATCATTTTGACGTCCGCCGGAAATCACACTCGCCGTTCCGCACGCCCACGATTCCTTCTTCCATTCTTTCTCTCCTCGCCCCTTGAGAGAGAGGGGCCGGGGGTGAGGGGTGTCTTTGACGGCCTTCCAAATCCCTTCGGCGACAAAGTCCGAACGACAAACCGCAGACGTACGATGGAGATTCGATCCGAATAAAGCGACAATGGATGAGACGGAGGTTCCCGGATTGGAGAGACGAGTCATGGTGAAAGATATTGTGGTTGCCTTGGCTGTCGTGCTGACAATTACGTCCGTTGCGGAACGAGACTGGTCGAACATCATTCGACGGCCACAAAATTGGAAACCGTCCCCTTCGATTCACAACGCGGGCCAAACTCGGTCGGAGCCTCGCACTAAGTTCACGTATCGGCCAAAGGTGATTGCCGCAGTCCGGAGCTTCAAAGCCAGCGCCGCTCATTTGTTCCACCGGGCAGACAAAAGGCGAGCGGCTGCCCCGTTCGATCGGGATTTAATGGAGAAACCACGGCCTCGAAAAGCTGCGGTTGATTCCCTCCGTTCCCGACACCCCTTTCCCGCATCGACACAGGTTCGGCCGGGCGGAAATCATCGTTGGCACGAGCTTGCTCGAGCCGTTTGGGCGAAGTTGGGTCTCCAATAAGCGCGCCGCGTCAGGCCGAACGCCCGAAGGTGACGATCAGCACGGCGCCGGCCACCATGATGATCGACCCGATGAGACGTCGGCGAATGTTTCGCTCCCCAAAAT
>CAYWOV010000013.1:0-10863 GCA_964459965.1 uncultured Planctomycetaceae bacterium
GGGTCGTAATCGAAGCCTGCGCGGGTGAGCAGGGCCGTCAGTTTTTCCACGTCGGCGGGTCCAAGCGGTTCTTCGCGGGCGTCGGTTCCCAGTCCTTCGATCGAACCGCGGACGTAGATCACCGCCTCGTAGAGGGAATCGCCCAGACCATGGGCCGCGTCTCCGCAGACGACGAGCGTCCCGGCCTGTGCCATGAAGGCCGACATGTGTCCCACGCTGCCACCGACGACGATGTCGAGCCCCTTGAGCGAAATGCCGCAACGCGATGAGGCGTCTCCCTCGATCACGAGCAAGCCACCATGCCCGGACGAGCCGGCACATTCAGAAGCGCAGCCCTGCACGCGAACCGTACCCGACATCATGTTCTCTGCCACGCTCCAGCCGACATTTCCCTGCACGGTCACGTCGGCCAGTTGATTCATGCCGGCGGCGAAATAGCCGGCATGGCCAAGGATATCGACAGACAGCCGCGCATCGAGACCGGCCGCAATGTGGTGCTGGCCGTTTGGATTGAGGACCTGGATTCGCGAAACACTTGCCGCGACCGCATCGTGATGCAGATATTGATTGAGTGCCCGTACATTACTCTGGGCGAGGTCCCAATCCAGCGCCCCGGCTTCGCGAGCGACGGCGCTCTCAGATCTGCCGGGTGGACGTTGACCGGTCAGGCCGGGCACGGCAGCGCGTTCCATGAATAAATCCGTTCCGGGCCGGGTTCGAAAATCTGCGCCTCTCTCACTCCGGGCAAATGCGCCAGAGATCGGAACTCCGATCCGATCGCGACATAGTCATCCGTTTCGGCCGCCACGGCGGGCTTGCAAGCGAACGCGTCGCGGACGAGCACCAGCTTGTCGGCCGTCGCCATCAGTAGAGTGTAAAACCCGTCGAGTTCAACGATCGCCTGCTCCAGCGCGGCTTCCAGCGAGTCGCCTTCGCTCATCCGCCATTCGAGAAAACGGCAGGCCGCTTCTGTGTCATTGTCGGTCTCGAAGCGAATGCCCCGCCGCTCAAGTTTGCGGCGGATGCTGTATGGGTTCGACAGCGAACCGTTATGCACCAGGCAAAAATCTTCACCGGCCGTGAAGGGGTGAGCGTGCGCCGGGGTCACGGCTGATTCGGTCGCCATTCGCGTGTGGCCCACGGCATGGGTGCCATGGAGCTTGGGAAAAGCATAGCGCTCGGAGATCTCGCCGGGATGACCCGTGTCTTTGTAGAGATCGATTGATCGTCCGACGGAGAGCAGATGCAAACGCGGGTAATTGGCCGCCAACCAACCGCGCAAGCGTGTGGGCTCGACGGCGGCGGTCAAGATCGCGTGATTCTGACGCACCGTCAACTCTGCATCAGCGGCCAAATCGCGTTGGGCCGCTTGGCGGAACTGGTGCCAATCGATCGCTTCGGTTCCGGAGTACAAGCTGTAGCGACGCAAGCCGCCGGCCACCGGCTCGGAAAATACGGCCAGGCCGGCTGAGTCGGGACCTCGATCGCCCATGCACACCAACATCGGTGTGAGCCAGTCGCCAAGTGATGCGCGAAGCTGAGGTCGCTTCACTAGAAGTCCAACGATGCCACACACCGGCTTGCGACCCCGTTCTTGAATGAGGCGCTGATCGATTGACTGTCGAGCTTACGCAGCGCGCACGACAGTTTAACCGGTCACTCCGCGACCGGCGAGGCATTAGGCCGCGGGCCGTGAAATTGGAAGTAGGTGCAAGCGATCCGGCCGTTATAGAGCTTGCGGCGGCGGTCCGCCTGGCGCTGACAGAGGTGCTCGAAGTTCGCGAGTGCCGACAGCACGTAAAAAGACCATGTATCGAACCGGCGAAAGACGGCACCCGCTTCTCGCGCCAGATCTTCAGCGTCCGCGATGTCGCCTGACCGTTCTCCGTAGGGCGGGTTGCAGATCAGGCAACCAAAGTCTGCTGCCGGGGTGATCTCCACGAAAGGCCGGCGTTCGAAGCGCACGTCGGCCTCGACGCCCGCGTTACGCGCGTGGCGGCGCGCCATCGACAGACTTGTTTCGTCGATATCGCTGCCGACGATCGACAGCGAGCCGCCGCGAACCGCCACATCCCGCGCCTCGGTCCGCGCTTCGTGCCAGAGTCGCTTGGGGATCGCGGGCCAGTCATCAGCAGCAAACTTACGAGCGATTCCTGGAGCCACATTGCGCCCCAGCAGGGCCGCCTCAATGGGGATCGTGCCCGTGCCACAGAACGGATCAGCGAAGGGCCGGGCGCGATTCCAAAAGCTGAGTTGAATCAGCGCGGCAGCCAGCGTCTCCTTAAGGGGAGCGGGACCAACCAGAGTGCGGTATCCGCGCTTGTGCAGACCGGGACCAGTTGTGTCGATGGAAAGTGTGACCACGTCCTTAAGAATCGAGACTTCCACAGCAAACAGCGGCCCCTTTTCGGCAAACCACGCGGTTTGATGGGTCTGTTTCAGCTTTTCGACAATCGCCTTCTTGACGATCGCCTGGCAGTCGCGAACACTGTGAAGTTGGGAGCGGACCGATTTTCCGCTGACGGGAAACTGGCCGTCGCTGGGGATCCATCGCGCCCAATCGAGCGCGGCCGTCTGGTCGAAGAGGGCCCCAAAGTCGCGTGCTTCGAACGAGCCGGCCTTCAATAGGACGCGATCAGCGCTGCGAAGCCACAAGTTCGTCCGGCAAATAGCGTTCGGTTCGGCCGCAAACGTAACACGGCCATCCGCGACAACTTGCCGCTCGTAGCCCAGTCCCCTCAATTCACGAGCGACGACGGCCTCCAAGCCGAAGCCCGCCGTTGCTATTAATTCAACCTCATTAATGCTAGACATCGTCCAGCGCGCATTGTAAAGAATGGCGTAAGACAGGTAAGGGTGAACGTTTGGTCGGCAGGGACGTTTTGTTCCAAATCGCTTTGTGGAAGCAGGTCTGATGACTGAAAATGGCAACAAGACGGCGCCTCGCGACGGGCGGGGCTCCATGATCGAGGCGATCGGCCTCAGCAAATACTTCGGGCCGTTCGTTGCGACCAAGGACGTCAGTTTTGCTGTCCCTCGCGGCCAAGTCGCGGCGTTCCTCGGGCCCAACGGCGCCGGCAAGTCGACGACGATGCGGCTTTTGACCGGCTATTTGGCCCCCACGTCCGGTGAGGCGCGGATTGCCGGGTTCAACGTCGCCACCGATCGCATCGCCGCCAGCCGCGTGATCGGCTACCTCCCCGAAAACGGTCCCCTGTACAACGAAATGACGCCGGTGGGCATTCTGACCTATCTCGGACGCGCACGGGGACTGGCGGGCGACCAATTTGTGAAAAGGCTCGACTACGTTCGCGAAAAGTGCGCCCTGGACGAGGTCTGGCACAAGCCGATCGGCAAACTGTCCCGCGGCTTTCGACAGCGAGTCGGCATGGCGCAGGCCATCCTGCACGATCCGGATGTCTTAATCCTTGACGAGCCGACGAGCGGACTCGACCCGAACCAGGTTCACGAAGTCCGCCAATTGATCCGGTCGCTGGGGACCGTGAAGACAATTTTGCTCTCCACTCATATCCTGCAGGAAGTGCAGGCCGTCTGCAGCCGCGTGATCCTCATTAACGAGGGCCGCATCGTATTCGACGGATCGGTGGAAGAAATGGGTGGCGAGAAGCGCGATATGGATAAGCGGTTCCGCGAATTGACTGCACACGCCGCCGCGTCTCGCTAAGAGCCCCGTTGTTCACATCGATTTAATCTCGACCGACGAGGAGAGTTGACAGTGTTTCGCAGGTATGTGATCTCCGCCATCTTTCGACGCAACGTCGCCAGTTACTTTTCCGGTGTCTTGGGCTATCTGTTCATTTTCTTCTTCGTGGTTCTTGGGGGAGTTTTGGCGTTCGGGCCACGGTTCTTCACCAATAACGTGGCCAATCTCGACCAGCTAAGCGACGGCTTCCCGATGCTGCTGCTGTTCCTCATTCCGGCCGTCACGATGAGCGCCTGGGCTGATGAAAAGAAACTCGGCACCGACGAGCTGCTCTTCACCCTGCCGGCCACCGATCTTGAGGTGCTGATCGGCAAATATCTCGCGGTGCTCGCTGTCTACAGCATCGCGCTGGCCTTCTCGCTCACCCACCTCATCGTTCTGGGCTTTATCGGGAGTCCCGACCTGGGCGTCGCATTTACGACATATTTCGGTTATTGGCTCGCCGGCGCGGCGTTGTTGGCGGCTGGCATGTTCGGCTCGGTTCTGACGAGCAGCACGACTGTCGCGTTCGTCCTGGGCGGCATCGTCTGTGCCGTACCGGTGTTTATTGGCGCCATCGCGCCGTCCAACGACCTTCTACGAAATTTGAGCGTCCGCGAGCAGCTTCACGATTTTGAGTTGGGAATGATTCCGCTCAGCGGGATCCTTTATTTCACCTCGCTGACGGTCTTTTTGCTCTATCTGAACCTCGTGATGATTCGTCGACGACACTGGAGCACCGGTCAAAAGACGTCGATGGGATTTCAGTACTTTGTTCGGGCGATCTGTTTGTGTGCTGCGCTGATTAGCGTCGATTACATTGCCTCGCACGCCAACGCTCGGGCCGATCTGACACACGAGCAGGTCTACACCCTCTCAGCGACGACGAGCGAGGTGCTCAAAAAAATCAATCCCGACCACCCCGTGAAAATCGAGGCATACGTCTCCACCGACGTTCCCCGGGATTATGCTCCCGTGCGCAAACAGCTCAGCGGGCTCCTCCGACAGTACGCGCAGCTCGGCGGCGCCGCAATGGATGTGCACTTTATCGACGTGCAACCGTTCAGCAAGGAGGCCGAAGCGGCCAAGATTCAAGGCATCCTGCCGGAACGTGTCCGATCCGAGCGGGAGGGACGCAGGTCCGAGGAAACGATTTACATGGGAGCTGTTATTAGCAGCAGCTACGATCAGGTCGTGATTCCCACCTTTGGGCCGACCACCCCGGTCGAATACGAACTGACTCGCTCCGTGCGCACCGTCGCCAATCAAAAGCGGCTCACCGTCGGCGTGATGCGGACCGACGCGGAAGTCATCGGCGGCTCGCACGAATGGCAAATCGTCACCGAGTTGAAGAAGCAATACATCGTCAAGGAAGTCTCACCCGATAGCCCGATCGAAGACGGCAAATATGACGTCTTGATGGTCGTCGTGCCCTCTTCGTTGACTCAGCCGCAGATGAACAACTTGGTCCAATACGTCAAAAAGGGCCATCCCACGTTGATCTTTGACGACCCATTGCCGTGGGTCTTCAACTCGCCGTCGGGCTTCGGCGTCACGCAGGCGCCGCGCCTGCCGAAGCCGGCCCCAGGTTCGCAATTCGGCATGATGGGCCAGATGCGGCAACCCGCTCCTCCCAAAGCCGACGATGGAAAGGCGACGAGCCTGCTCGACGCGCTGCACCTTGCTTGGGACAACGGCCGCGCGGTCTGGGACGCGTTTAATCCGCATCCGGAATTCGCGTCGGTGATTCAGGAATTCATTTTTATCTCGCCCAAGAGCGGAACGCGCGGAGCCTTCAATCCCTCGAGTGAAATCACGAGTGGATTGCAGGAGATGCTGGCCGCGTTTGCCGGCGAAATTCGGCCGACGAGCGCTCCTGGCGCCGTGAAATTCGAGCCCCTCTTGCGCACGAGCCCGCAGTCGGGGTACATGGAGTGGGAAGAGTACACAGAGCAAGGCTTCGATTTCTCGCACGGCTTCACGCCGACGGCCCGCCTGAGGGAAGATCGGCCCCACATGTTGGATCCGCGCGGCGGGGCGTTGGTCCTGGCGGCCCACATCACGGCCGACACGCCCGAAAATCCGTACAAACTCAACGTCGTTTTCGTCACCGACATCGATCTCATATCCGATTGGTTCTTTTACAATCGCAGCCACGGCAGTGATTCCAACCTGGATTTCGACAACGTGACGTTCGTGCTCAATGCCGTCGACGTTCTCGCAGGGGACAAGACATTCCTTGACCTGCGTAAACGCCGTCCGGAGCTGCGGACGCTGACCGGCGTCGAACGGCGGACGGCCAAGTTCGTCCAAGATCGCATTAACAAGACCAAAGAGGCCGACGACGAAGCGAAACTATTGCTGCAGAAGGCCCAGCATGAATTCGATGACAAGCGGGTCGCGATTGAAAAGGATCCCAAGTTATCGCCGCCGGAGAAAGAGGAACTCATCCGCCGTCTCAAGGAGGGAGAGGAACGCCGGCTCGATGTCAAGAAATTGGAAATCGATCGTCAGAAGCAGCAGGAAATTGACGAGATCAAAAACGAGACGGAGCGGCACATCCGGGAGACCGAAGGGCACGTGTGGTGGGCGGCCGTCGTGGTGCCCCCGATCCCCGCGATTGTCCTGGGCCTGGTCGTCCTCATGGGTCGATGGCTGCGTGAGCAGCAGTACATCGCGCCCGAGCGTCGGGTCGAGAGCGAACGACGGAAAAAGTGATCGTCGACAACGAGAGTTTGTTCCAAATTCGTCCCGCAAGGAAAGGGGCCGAGCGCCACGTTCACCGCGACGTGTCGAGCTGACTTACGTTGCGGCCTACGGACGAAGTGCGATGGGAGTGGATCCGGACAGAACAAGTGAATGTGAAAAATAGGTATTCGCGATGAAGTTGAACGAATTGAACCGCACGCTGGTTTACGTGGGCGTCGCGGTTTTGTCGATTGGGGCTGCCTCGCTGACCCATTATGTCACTCGTCCCAAGCCGGACGCCGCGTATCAGGGGATCGGCACCCAGTTTTATCCTGAATTTCAGGATCCGACCGCGGCCCAAGTGTTGCGCGTCGTTGCCTATGACAAGGACACGGCCGCTGTAAAAGTCTTCAAGGTCGAATATCGCGACGGCAAATGGCGGATTCCCTCGCACCATGACTATCCGGCCGACGGCAAGGACCGCTTGGCTCGAACAGCGGCTTCAGTCATCGGCACGTCGAAGACGGCCGTGATCTCCCGCCTGAAGAGCCAACAGGCCCACTTCGACGTCGTCGACCCCGAAGACAACGATGCGACGATTCTGACCGGCCGCGGCCAAAAACTCACGATCGCAAAAAATGACGGCACCGTTCTGGCCGAGTTCGTCGTCGGCAAACAGGTGGAAGGCCAACCGGACGTCTATTACGTTCGCGGCACCAAGACCGCCGACCCGGACGCCATCTATCTCGCCAAGCTCAAGATCGACCTGTCGACCAAGTTTGGCGACTGGATCGAGCCCGATTTGCTCAAGGTCGATCGCGACAAGCTGACCGACATCCGCAGCGACAATTACTCAATCGATGAAACCCAAGGGGTCCTGGTCCCTGGAGAAATCGTCGAGCTCTCCCGCAAGACTCCGAGCGATCAGTGGAAGCTCCTCGGCATGAACGACAAAACGCAGGAGCTCAAGACCGACGTCGTCAATGAGCTCGTCACCCATCTCGACGGTCTGCGGCTCGTCGGCGTGCGGCCGAAACCCCAGGGGGTCAATCCCGATCTTTCGATCGACAAGCGGATTGCCGACTCGCGGGAATTCGTTCTTGCCCTGCGCACCGACATGGCCAACCGGGGATTCTTTATCGCAGCGGATCCCCATGGGGGAAAAACGAAGCTTGTCTCGAAAGAAGGTGAATTCGAGGCCGGCACGAGCGAGGGAATTCGCTACGCGCTCCACTTCGGCCAAATCTTCACCGGCACTGAGTTCGACATCGAAACCGGACTTACCAAACCCGGAGACAAGTCGAAAGACGTCAAAAAAGAGGGTGACAAGAAATCCGATCCCGCCGATACCAAGCCCGGCGAGAAAACCAAAGAGCCGATCAAGAAGGGCCGCTACCTGATGGTCTATACTACCTTCGATCCGAAGCTCGTGGGCGAACCGCCGCAGAAGCCGACCGAACCAAAGAAACCCAATGGGCTCGTTCTTGACGCTCCCGGCCCGGCGCAGTCCGGTACCAAATCGGCCGCCGCCCTGAAGTCGCCTGCGGTGAAAAAAGAGGTCGGAAATAAGCAATCGTCGAATGCTGGGCAAAACGACGACAATCTCCTGGCGCTGGCCACTGCCGATCCTCAGGCCGATGGGAAATCGGCACCGGCTCCCAAATCGAACCCAACGGTACCTGCAAAAACACCGGCCTCAAAAGCGACCGAGAAAGGGAAGGCATCCGCTCCCGCCAAGCCTGCACCTCAGATCAAACCGGCGCCGAAACCCGATCCGAAGGTTGAATACGAAAAAGCCGTGTCGCAATACAAAAAGGACGTTGAGCGCTACGAAAACGACAAATCGGAATACGAAAAGAAGCTCAAGCAGGGAGAAGAAAAGGTCAAGGGACTCAACGCCCGTTTTGGTCCATGGTACTACGTGATTTCCGCGGAGAGTTTCGAGAACCTCCGACTCACGCGCGCCGGGCTGGAGAAGCCGAAAGGATCCCCGGCCACTAAGAAGGACGCTGCGACGATTCCTGGCGGCGCTCCGAGCGAACCGCCCGCCCAATAGCTCGTGTTCCGACTGTCTGCGATGGCCGGTTCGATTTCGATCGGACAAAACCGTGCCCGAAGGTTGCGGCCGAAAAAAGCGCTCTGTCAACCAAGGCGCCGCGCTTCGCGGCGGTAGGCGGCGGCCAGAAAATCCTGCAGAAACTCGCGACGGTCTGCAACGTCCGGTGGTTGGACGCCCAGCCGCCTCGAGAGCGGGTCGCTGATGAGATTCAAGAGATCGAGCCGCTGCTGCGAGGGAATTTGACGCCAGCGCTCCAAGATGCGCTCGGCCGTTTCGACATCCGCGGGAAGGGCGCGAGCCAGCGAACTGCCGTCAAAGCGGAATTTGCACTCAGCGGCCGGACGGGTGAGAAGCATCGTGCGGAGTTCGCCCAAGTCGTCCCGCGCTTCCGCAACCACGACCGTCCCTGCGACCATATCGCCGAAGCGCTGGCTACGCGATGAAAGCACGGGAACGATCCAAAACAGGGCGATCTGATCGACGAGACGAAAAATATTTCGTACCAAAATGCTTCCCGCGTCGAGCGAAAAACCGTCCGTCTTGACGACGCGCACTTGGCAAGCCCGCTTTCCAATCGTTTGGCCGCGCCCGAACAGCTCGCACACGGTGAAATAGAGCACGCTCCCCAGGCCCCAACACAGCATGGCAAACGCGACAAAATACAGAGAAATCTCGTTTGGATTCTTCTCGTCGACGGGACTGAATTTGCCGAGCACGTTTGTGACAACGCCGGCCGCCGCCGCCAAAACCGCGATCAGGATGAAAATGACAATTGTGAGGAAGAAAACGAAGATCGAATCCAATAGCCACGCACAGTATCGGGTTCCCAAGCCGGCCGGACGATAAGCGATCTGGACGTTTTCCGGCGTCTCGAATTCGAGCAGGCTGGCCATCACGAATCTCGGCGGTCAAACTAATCCCGCGAGCACTTTGGTACACACCCAAGGTTGCCATCATGGGCGATTTCGTAACGCGCAACAAGCCGGATTGGGACGAACTGGAGCAGCTGCTTGCGCGCGCGCGGCGCTCGGTCCGACAGCTCGGACCGCAGGAACTGAACCGGCTCGACGTCCTCTACAGGCGTGTCGCCGTCCATCTCGCCCAAGTGCGGACACGGACCCGTGATGAGCGGCTGGCCGACTATCTGAACGGACTTGCTGCTTCTGCCCATAGCGTGATTTATTTGCCGCCTCGGCAGAGTATTTTCGACAGGTTTGTGACCTTCGCGGCGTACGGTTTTGCGCGAACCATCGCGCGGAACTGGCGGTATCATCTGGCTTCGTTCGTGCTAATCATCGCGGGCGCATTCCTGGCTTATCACGCGGCCATGCATGACGTGCTGGCGACCTACGCCATGTTATCGCCAGGCGATCCGCGGCAGCCGGGAGCGACCCGGGAACAGCTCCTCGAAGTGCTGCGCTCGGGACGAGAACACGGGGGCGGATTCAAGTCCGCCTTTGCATCGTTTCTCTTCACGCACAATTTGCAAGTTGGCCTCGTCTCGATGGGATTGGGTGTGCTCGCCGGTGTGCCGACCGTGTTGCTGCTTTTGTACAACGGCATGATGCTGGGAGCGTTTGTCGCCCTGCACGTTCAAGCGGGCATTGGGATGGAAATGTGGGCTTGGATCCTGCCGCACGGAATTACCGAGCTGTCCGCCATCGCGCTTTGCGGCGGAGTCGGGCTCATGCTGGGACGGGCCGTCGTCAGTCCGGGCCTTAAAACGCGAACTCAAAGCCTGGTCGACACGGGACGAGAGGCAGCGAGCACGGCCATCGGAATTGCGGGCATGCTCTTGATCGCCGCTGTCATCGAAAGCTTTGTACGGCAGAGCTACCTCTCGACCACGGCCCGCCTGACTTTCGCGGCCCTCACGGCGGTGTTTTGGGCGCTGTATGTCGCATTCGGGTTCAGGTGGAACGACCGAAGGGATCTTTCATCTTTTACCCCCGCGCGCGAAGGTCGAGATATTGGTTGATGAGGGGAATTGTCAGGTCTCCCGGAGCGACGTCGAGCACTTGCACGTTGGCGCGACGCAGCGCGTGCAGTGTCCGCTCACGCTCGCGCAATAACCGATAGGCGACGGCATGGCGGGCCGCGTCGAGACGGTTGTCGATCGGCGCATGGGTTTGGGCCAAGAGCAGGGGCGTTTGCAGCGCCGCAAAAATCACGACGTGGCGGGCGGCGAGACTTGCCAACGCAACGCGCGTGCGGCCGCTGGTCTCCTCGTCGCCGACGTCGGAGAGAACGATGATGACCGCCCGCTTTTGGCGTCGCGATTGCAAATGCGCGAACATCAAAGCGAAGTCCGTCTCCTGCCAACGGGATTGGGCGTCGTAAATGGTTTCCACAACTGTATGGAACGCAGCCATGCTCGAACGGGGTGCCAGAAAGCCCGTCACCTTGTTATCGA
>CAYWOV010000013.1:10873-13008 GCA_964459965.1 uncultured Planctomycetaceae bacterium
GTTCGAGGGCCGGAGTCAGTTCGTCCGGGGCTTCGTAGCGGTCTTTTTCGCGCTTGAAGTGGAAAAGGCCGGAATTGTAGCGCGTGTCGGCTTCCTCGAAGATTTGGCATAGACGGGGATAGATGCGGTCGCCATTGGCGAGGGCCACTCTTGCCAGGAGCAATGCGGCATCGATGGCGCAATCGAGTTTCGTCCCGCGGCCACCGTCGGCGCCCATCAGGCGGCCGCAGTCGATCAAGATTAGGACGTCTTGATGCTGTTCGACTTGAAACCGTCGGACGACCAGCCGGCGCGTCCGCGCGGTGGACCGCCAATCGATCCGCCGCGGGTCGTCACCTGCGCGAAACTCCTGGATTGACTCGAACTCGGTGCCCGCACTGCGGCGCTTGGCCCGCGACCGACGGTCGAGAACCTGGATCTCCGCCAGCAGGTGCTGCGACAGATCATCCTTGGCCACCAATCCCTCGGGGAAAACCTTGACGCGGCTTTGCCCGGTCGCCTCCCAAAGCCCTTCGAGCATGCCACAGGGACCATTGAGACGCACCCACGCAGGGCCGAAGTTGAAGCTTCCGCGGGTCGCGATCTGAAACGGTTGCCGGAATTCAGTTGCGCCGACGATTCCAAACGTCGGAAAGTCAGCCGTCCACCAGCGGGGCATCGCCTCGGCCGGTGCAACTTCGCGCACGCCGCCCCGCAGGCGGGCCAATCCGCGGTTGACGCACCGCAAAGTCACCTCGAACGGCACGCCGCGTCCCGCGACCGGCGGCAGCTCGCGCGTGACCAACAGATCGGCTTTGTGCCGCCGCAGCCAGACGGCGTCATAGACCGCGAGCGTGCCGGAAACGATCACGAGCGGAACCAACAGCCATGCTGCAGCCGACAGATAGAACGCGGCCGCCGCCAGCAGGACGCTCGCACAGGCCAGACCCATCAGGTTCCAGCCGGGTCGAAGCGTCATCGCGGCACTTCGATCGAGTCGAGCAGGGCAATCAGCACATCATCGCTGTTGGTTCCTTCAAGCTCGGAATTCGGGCTCAGCACGACGCGATGCCGGAGGGCCGGCAGGAACGCCTGCTTCACGTCGTCCGGCGTGACGAAGTCGCGTCCGGCAAACCGCGCCAAACTCTTGGACGCCATGAGAAGCATCAAACCGGCACGCGGACTCGCGCCAACGCTGAGGGAATCGTCCCGCCGCGTCGCTTCGATCAAGCGGCGAACGTAACCGATCACCTCCTCGCGCACGTGCGTTTGCCGAATGGTTTCCTGCGCTTTGTGAATGTCATCTCCCTCGACGAGGGCCGGAACGCCGAGTGCCTGCGGGCCGGTTGCGGCTCCCGTGGCGTGGTGCTCGCGAAGGACGCGCTCTTCCGATTCACTGTCGGGGTAGCCAACAATAATTTTGAACATGAACCGGTCGAGTTGAGCCAAGGGGAGCGGATAGGTCCCTTCCTGTTCGATCGGATTCTCGGTCGCAAACGTCACGAAGGGGCTGGGCAACGGATAGGTCAGCCCGTCGTGCGTCACGGCCAGTTCTTGCATCGCTTCGAGCATGGCGGCCTGCGTACGGGCCGAAGCGCGGTTGACTTCGTCTGCCAGGAGAAAATTCGTGAAGACGGGCCCGCGGATGAACTCGAATGTCCCCGTGTTCTGGCGGAAGATCGACGACCCTGTGATGTCGCCCGGCAATAAATCGGGCGTCATCTGCACCCGGCGATAATCGAGCCGCAGCGTCGCGGCAATCGCCCGCACGAGCAGGGTCTTCGCCACACCGGGCGGTCCCTCCAAAAGGACATGCCCGCCGCTGAACAGGGCGGCCAGCGACAGCTCGATAGCTTCGTCCTGGCCGAAAACGACTTTCTTCACCGCGTTTGTGACGGAGTTAAACAGCGTGTCGAGGGACACAGACGGATACCTTTGCAAGAGTCATGGCCAGTTCCTTTGCCGACTGATTCGGATGGGCCAGCGAATCGTCGATCGACCGGATCGCCTCGCGTGCTTTGTCGGCGAGCGGCGGGTCTCGCCGTTCCAGAATCCACACGATCTTCGTCGCATCTTCCTGGCCCGGCGGCAGGCCCAAGTCGTGCCGCAGTCGCCAGAGCAAGCCCTGGCGAATCTCCGTCAATAGAAAAGGGACC
>CAYWOV010000014.1:0-12943 GCA_964459965.1 uncultured Planctomycetaceae bacterium
CGATCCGCACGTTCTCAGCAGCATTCACGTGCCCGCTATCGGGAATCCGCTCCGCCATTGGTCAACCCTTTCCAAGCGAGAGAATCACAGGTTGTTGTGAATGCGGCAGCGCGCGCCGGCACGACGAAATCTTCGTCGCGTAGAGTCAACCAAAGCGATCAGGGTCCGTCAAGCGGCCCTGCGCGGCAAAACGCGGATTCAGCCGAGTTTTGCGGCCGCGTCGCGGACGGCCTGCAGGCTGACCGCGATGTCGGAGAGCGGATTCTTTTCGTTCTCTTCGTATTCGAGCGCCAGGCATCCCTGGTAGTTGAGATGCTTCAAAAAGCTCAAGCACTTGGCGACGTCAAGATCGCCCTGTCCAACGATCGTAAATATTTTCTCGCGTCGACCGCCGGAAGTGATCGTGCGCACGTCTTTCAGATGGACGCCGTACAAACGGTCTTTAAGCCGTTCGAGCGCCTCGACCGGATCCTGGTCGCTGCGCAAATAGTGACCCGTGTCGACGCAGGCGCCGATCTTGGGATGATGGTCCTTCACGATGTCGACAACGTCGCTGATCTTGCTGTAGCGGGCACCGGGACCGTGGTTGTGAATGGCGATCGCCACGTCGTACTCGGCCACCAGTTTGTCGAGGAGATCAAAGGTCTTTTTGTTCTTCCGCGGATTGGCACTCATAGCCACGAGACCCATTGCCTTTGCGAAATCGAATTTCTTGCGGGCTTCCGATTCGTTTGTGTCAAACTCGAGAACCCCATAAGACATCAGCCGGATTCCCGCCTCATCCAAAAGAGCCTTGTGCTCGGCAACGTTTTTCGGGGTCGTGGAAAGCGGAATATGCTTAGGGAACGCTTCCCAATACTTGAGCCCCAGCTCTTTGGTGTGCTTGAGCGCCGTCGGGCAATCGTAGCCGCGGAGCGAGTAGCTCTGCATGCCCATCTTCAATCCCGCGTATGGGTCGCTCTCGCTATTCCCGCCCAGCGCCACTCGCAGCCCCGGCGTTGCCACAGCAACCGCGCCGGCCGCCAGCTTCAAAACGTCGCGGCGGGAGACTTGACTCAACTCGAAATGAAACATAGTCGGTTCCTCAAGCGCGGTGAGTATGGGAATGGGGTTCGCTACTCAAGGATACCCAAGAAGCCATGTGCCGAAAACTCGATCCCGGGGAATCGATAGCAGCTGTATCCGACGCCGCCTATGATGACGCGACACATAGCTTAAGAACGCGAGAACAGGAAACGACGCCAATGTCCGCGGAGTTCGAAAATCGGGTGGCATTGGTCACGGGAGGATCGCGCGGAATCGGCCGGGCGACCGCCCTGCAACTCGCGCGCGGCGGTGCACACGTCGCCATTGGGTACGGGAAACGAAAAGAGACAGCCGACAAAGTCGTTGCAGAAATCCGCGAGTTGGGACGGAAGTCCCTTGCCGATCCCTGCGACGTCCGCCAGCAAACTCAGATCGACTCTTTGGTCGCAGCAACACGGCGCGAGCTTGGGCCAATCGACCTGTTGTGCCATTGCGGCGCGATCAGCGACATCTCACACCATTCCGAGTTGTCATTTGAGCGGTGGTTTGAAACGATCGACGCCAACTTGAACGGGGCATTCCGAGTCGTATTCGCAGTCAAGGAGGAGATGATCCAACGCGGCTTCGGTCGCATCGTTTTGTTTTCGTCCGTCGCCGCGTTGAGGCCGCGGGCGATGCAGATCCATTATTCGGCCGCCAAAGCAGGCGTGATCGCGTTGGCACGATGCTGCTCCGACGCTTTCGCTCCGCACGGCCTCCGCGTCAATTGCATCGCGCCGGGGTTGATCGAAACGGAAATGGCTCATGTCCTCAGCGACGAACAAATCGGTCGCATCAAATCAGAGACGCCCCTGGGGCGGCTCGGCCGTCCGGAAGAAATCGCCGAACTCGCCTGCTTCTTGCTAAGCGAGCGATCGAGCTTCATGACCGGTCAGACGGTCGTTTCTTCGGGCGGCCGCGTCACACTGCCCTGACTATGGCATGAGCGTGCCATTGACGGAGATCTGGCCGGTGGTGGTCCCGGACGGAGCATAGAAGGGTGTATCGGCACCTTGAATCGTGTTGTTTTGGGTGCCGGCGATGTTGAGCAGCGTCGTGACGTTCGAGGACGTCGCATCGGTCACATTCGAGAAGACAATACCCTGAGTCAACAGAGCTCCGTTGTTCGACAATTGGATGGTGTTGCCCGAGATGGTGGCCGTGCTTGGAGCGGCAATCGAATCGAACAAGATGCCCGTCGCACCGTCTGTCGTATCGATGATGCTGTTGCCGGTCACATTGACATTCGAGGACGGTCCAACCGAGAACCGGAAGCCTGTTCCGTTGGTCGCGCCGAATTGGATTTCGTTGGAAGCAACGTTCAACTGGGCCGCACCGACCGAGATCACGTGCAGGGCGGTATCCGTTCCACCTTCGCTCGTAAAGACGTTGTTGGTGTAAGCAACCGACGTCAGACCGGTCGTCGAGTTATTGTTCACTAAGACGCCGGTGTTCGTCCCGCCGTTGACCAGGAAGGCGTTCTGGCTGATCGTCGCAGACAGGTTACCCGCCCAATTGATGTTGATGCCCGTGGAGCCGGAGAGCGTGTTCTGGATACTGTTGCCCTGCGCGATGACGTTGACCGTCGCACCCGTGCCGCCGCCGAGCGTTTGGACCAAGACGTTGTCACCGCTGGCGGACGTCAGCGTGCTGCCGACAATGCTGTAGGCATACGAATTGACTGTGTCGACCTGGGCCCGGATGTTGGTCGCGCCGTTGCTGGAAAAGCTCGAATTCGTGACCATCAGGGTCTTCGTATCGAGCGAGTCGATGCCGTACGTCGAGGAGTTCTCAACCTGGAAGTTGGTCACCGCCAGGTAGTTGGTATTCGTCGTCGAAATGCCGACTCCGTTGCCGTTCAAGATCATCGAAACAAGTCCGACGTTGCCAACATTTTGCAGCATAATACCCGTGCCGGCGCCTTCGATCACACCGCCGGAGCCTGCCGTCTCGTTGTTGTTACCGAAGACGGCGAACGAGCCGGGTGAACTGACAAGTTTCAAGCCGACCGTCGCGCCGCTGCTGTTGACCGTGAACAGGTTGACGTTCATCGTCGTGTTCTCGATATCGACGGCCGTTCCGTCGACGGCGGTGATCGTGCCTCCGGCGCCAACTTTCTGCGCGCTGTTGATCACGAGTGTACCGCCGCTGTTGGCGTAGAGGGCCGTGCCGTTCTGGGAATTCACATTGATTGTGTTGAACGTGGTCGTTCCCGTGTTGTTCGAGAAAACCACGCCGGGATCGATCGTCGTGTTGGTGACGTTGACGGTCCCCTTGAAGGTCATATTGCCTGACGAGTTCTCGATATTGATCGCCGAGGGGCTCGTGCCGCCCTCGTTGGTCACCGTCGTCGTTCCGTTGACGGTGACCGGCGCGGTGACGTTGTTGATAACCAGGCCCGCGTCGTGCCGGTTGGCGATCGACAAATTGTTGAAGACGACCTGCGTGTTCTGGACTTGCTCCACATTTCCGTTGGCGTTTTGGACGGCCGCCAGCGGTGCGATACCTTGAATCACGAGCGACGGGGCGCCTGCTCCCGAGATGATTGTCGTGCCGCCAAATTGAAAGTTACCTGCTCCCCCGTTGATCTCGACTCCCGAACCGGCCGTATTTCCGACAAGCAGGTTGTTGAAATTCACCTGGCCGGAGACGTTTTGCATCAGAACTCCCTGGCTGCCGCTGCCTGGGAAGGTCGCCTGCGTCATATCCATCAGGCCGCCAATACCGACGTTTTCGATCATCAGGTCGTGGCCCTGGCTTCCTGCGATCTGGCCGATGTATTGGAGATAGGAATCCCCGCCATTGACAAGCAGGCCGTTTCCGGCAGAGTTCGTGATCGAAACGTTGTTGAAGTAGGTGTTTCCCGTGGCGTTGACGATCTGAACTCCGTCGCTCCCCGAATGGTCGACGGTCACATCTTTGATGAGGACATTGCCGACGCCGTTGCCGACGATTCCGGCACCCGTCGAGTTGGTAATGCTAAATCCGGACAGTACTGAATTGTTGGCCAAAGTGACGGCCGCTCCACTGGCCGAGTCGAGGACTGGGAGGTTCCCCGAAGTGGGACCGTGCGGCATCAGAATGGACCCCAGTCCCGGCACGCTGATGAAGTGTTGCTCGCCCGCCCCGTCGCCAAAGAGCATTTCGCCGTTGTTCATCACGACGCTCGATGCCGTTCCGTGGAAAACGCTCCCGGCATGGACGAACACGATGTCCGCGCCGACACCAGCCGCCTGAGCCGCAGCAATCGTCTGGAACGGGCTGTTGACGCTCCCGTTGCCACCCGCCGCGGCGGCACTGTCAACGTGTGCAATCACATAAGGCTTGCCGGTGGCCGGATCGACCGCGAGCACGGCCGGTGTAACCTCGTTTTGTGGAGTGACGAGCACGGTGTAATTACGAACGACGCGCTCGCCGATCCGACCTTTCGCGTTATCCTGCGACAAATTCGACCGGTGCAGCGGCCCAAACGTCCAAGAAACGCCGACAAACGCCCGCGTATCGAAATAGTTGTCATTCGTTATTTGGACCGACGCGTCGAGTCCCGACGCAATATTGGCTTGAACGCGTGCCGAAGCACCGAGAATGTGATCGCCCTGGTCGTCGTCGTAGTAATACCAACCTCCGTACAGGTGAATGCCGTGCTCCTCGGCAAAGTGGCCCGGCAATTGGACGCCGAGTTCCATATCGAGACCCTTCATGGCGGCCAGATACGAATTCATCTGTGCGTACGAAAGATTCTCGCCGACATACTGGGCCGTGCCCGCAACGAGTGACGTCGCGGATTGCTGCGTGGTTTCACCGACCGGAAGATAAAAGTTCGTGCGGAAATCCAGCCATTTGCCATAAGTCTCCAAGCTCAGGCCCACTTGCTGGAAATATTGGTCGCGGGTTCCGTCCCCGTCATACCAAAAGCTTGCTCCGAAGACGCGATCGATGCGAGGCGCATAATAGCGATAACCGACGCCGGCGCTGCCGCCGAAGGTGCCTTCGATCGTGGGATAAAATCGCAGGTCGCTGAAGTACAGCGAGTTGTCCATCATGAAGAAGGGGAACGCCTCGATCGGGAAAAGCGATCGGTCCTGACTGATGCCTTGGCCGAAGCTCAAAGTGCCGGTGAAATCAACACCGGGCCCGTCGTTGGTTTGGCCGCTCGACGGCTTCGTGGCAGCATTCGCCAGCGGAGACTCTTCAGTTTCGTTCTTCGCGGCGACATGCCGGACCGGAGGTGCCTCTTCATCGTCTTCTTCATCATCAGCGCGGAGAGAGCCACCGCTCGCGCAGAGTACGCTGAAGAGGATCGCTCCGATCAGCGGCACGCGCCAAAGGCAGCGTTCAGCCGGACAGTGAAATCGGCCAGCGGGCCGGACTACGCGCAGATTCGGTTTAAACTCGCGCGAAAAGGTTGCGAGCATAGGTTGGCCATCCGTGATTTTCGGAAAGGCCGCCAAGGCATTCGCGGTAGTTGGCAACAGAGGTTGTTGCTGCCTGGACGGTCGGCGATCGAGGTGATTTGAGAGGCGTGCTTGAAAGGAGAGGGGCGTAATCTACGCAGGAAGTCCAGATCGGTCAAGAAGAAGCTGCAGACGGGAACAAGGTGGCTGTTGCTGGAAGCGTTTTCCGCGTTCTGGTTTTTCGATAATTCGCTCGGACTGCAGAGGTTGCGTGACTCAGTCCGTCCATGATTACATTTTGGTTATGGGCGGGGCCGAAGGCCGGTCCTGGATCCATCCCGGCCCAAGAATCGCGTTCGCGTGGACAAAGCGGTGAGGAAATTTCACGCTTTCAGCGCGACACCAAAGCGCTCGCCGCACTAGTCGTCGTCGTCTTCGGCATCCTTTGACGGGCCGTGAACCAGAACTGCGCCGTTACGTGAGCTTGCAGTAAGTTTTCCGCCGCCCGACCCGAATTTCCCGCCATGCGAATTGCGATAGCCGTGGCCCGTTTTTGTGACCAGCTCGCACGAGGTCTGCTTTCCGATTGTGACCTCGACGATGCCATTTTGCGTCGCGAGCTCTCCCTCGACGGCGTGAGCGTCTGATAAATCGGCCGCAATGCGTCCGTTGTGACTGTGTAGATTCAGCTTGTGGCCCGAGAATTTCGCCTCGATTTCGCCGTTGGACGTTTCGGCCTCGAGCGACTCCCCGGAGGTCTCCGTGTTGATTTGCCCGTTGTGGGTCTTGATTTTTGCATCGCCAACCAGGTTTTTGACAAACACCCGTCCGTTATGGCTCTCGACGGTCAATTTGACATTCTTCGGAGCGCGAAGCGTGAAGTCGACGATCGCCGACCAATCGGATTCCGCAGGGGTCCGCCAATGCCAGCCGATTTTGCAGACACCGGCATCCTTTGTGTCGGTTGTGACTTCGATTGCGTCGCGCGCCAGTAGCGCACGTTCTTCGCTGTTCGCGCCCCCTTTGCAAACCGCCACTAGCTCGATCGTTTTCGCCGAGTCATCCCGGCCGTTGAAATCAACGGTTCCGTTGGCCGTAACGATCTCGTAGGCCTTTGCCGATTGCGACTTGAGTTCGATCGTCTCCGTCCGTTCCTCCCAGTGCGATGAAAACAGGCTGAGACTGCTGACGGCCTTCACCAGCAGAAGAACGACGACGAGTGCAACGACGGTTGAGCGCACCATATTTGGTCCCTGGCCTTATTCTGAGCCATTCGTCGGCCCGAGGCAAATCTTAACGGAATTTGGGACGGGCCCCGAAAAAATCGAGACGACTGACGATCGCAAAAGCGAATCGTCACCTGCTATTCTGCATGCATGTGTGACACGCTGGTTGTCGTCGGTCCGGATTCGGTCCTGTTCGCCAAGAACTCCGACCGCGACCCGAACGAGGCCCAGGGCCTGGATTGGCACCCACGACGCCGACATCACGACGGTGCAACGGTTCGATGCACGTGGATCGAAATTCCGCAGGTCCGCGAGACGAACGCCGTCCTTCTCAGCCGTCCCTTTTGGATGTGGGGGGCCGAGATGGGTGCAAACGATCACGGCGTCGTCATCGGCAACGAAGCCGTCTTCACGCGCGTACCTTACTCAAAAGTCGGCCTAACCGGGATGGACATCCTGCGTTTGGCGCTGGAGAGGGCGGGGGATGCCGAGGCGGCTGTCCGCGTCATGATTGGCCTGCTCGAAACGCACGGCCAAGGAGGGGGTTGTGGTCACGAGAACCGAAAATTTACCTATCACAACAGCTTTCTTGTCGCCGATCCGACGCGGGCCATCGTGCTGGAGACGGCGGGCCGCGCCTGGGCGACCGAGCAGGTTCGCGGTGCCCGCAGCATCTCCAACACGCTCACGATCCGCGGATTTGCGGAAAAACATTCGGATCGAATCCGAACCTGGGCCTCAGGAGCCAAACTTCGCGGTTCTCGCACGCAGTGCTTGGCGCAGTCGGCCCGCACGCCGAGTGACATGGCCAGCATCCTTCGGGACCATGGCGTCGGAAATAGCGAACCGCGCTATTCAACCGTCAACGGCGGACTCAATGCGCCTTGTGCGCACGCCGGAGGCGGGCTGCTCGTCGCATCGCAGACGGTGGGAAGCTGGATCGCGGAGCTTTCGCCCAAATCGATTCGGCACTGGGTGACGGGAACAGCCGCGCCGTGTTGCGGACTTTTCAAACCGGTACGCGTCGAAGAGCCGCTCGATATCGGTCCTTCACCGACCGATCAAGCCGACGAGCGGACGCTGTGGTGGCAAGGCGAGCGAGTGCACCGGCAAATTATCCGCGACCCCCGCACTTTCCTTCCGCAAATGGCAGCTGAACGCGAGCCATTGGAAAGCGCTTGGTTTGCAAGCGATGTCGAATCCGCTGGCGCGTTCCGTGAGGCAGCCGCGCTTACCGACCGCTGGATCGCAAGCGCCCAAGTCGCGATATCGCGAAATGAACTGGCAGATCTCCGCCCAGCCTCCGTGCGTCGCTACTGGCAAAAGCGCGATCAACGGGCCGGCCTGCGCCTCGCTGATGAAGGCATTCGTCCTGTCTTGGGTCAAGTGACTTGAATTGCCGTCACGCAACTGGCACAACGGTCACTTCACATTGAGCAGGATGATCCGGTTCCGAAGACTTTGCGGAAGCCGACCTTGCGGGCGGTAACAGTTTATCTGAATCGACCGGCGCCACAGGCCCGATATTCGTTGTCATCCGTACCGTAATTGGGCTTAGTCGCACGATTTAACGAGGGTGGTGAAGCGATGAGATCTCGCCGCAATCGCTTTTTTGAGGGTTCCGTTCCAGTTGTCCTGAGTCTGTCCCTCCTCAGCTGGGCGGCTGCTCCGGCCTCGGCCGACCCGATTGTGCCGGGGACTGGAACACGCATCGCTTATGACGACATGGAAGATCCCTCGTGGAGCTACGAACTCAACCTTCCCAAGGCCAGCAGTAATCTCGACAACCAGGAGCGGCAGCCCGGCGGACAGTCGTCTAACGGCAAGTGGTACGAAAGCTCGCTTCGCGGCGAGCCGGACATTGTCAAACGTGTCCCAACGCCCCCGGGAGGCCTGCCCGGCAGCCAAGGGTCGATGATGATGCGGACGCTCTATTCCGGCACGCCCACTTATCGGTCGAACAAGTTTCAGCAGGACGACCTTGTCTTCAATGCCAGCTTAACGACGGGGGGCTATATCTCGCCGTCGCGCACGCCAAATGTGGTGGTTCGCGTCTATCTGCCGCCGTTTGAGCAGTGGGAGAAACGGACCGGCACTTCGTTCGGAATCCGAGCCGACGTGATCGGCACATTCCACAAAAACAACCAGGGCGGCAGCCGTGGCTGGTTCCGTCGCCCGCCGACGACCAGCGTTGAGCCTTTCTGGCCCGGAATGTTTTTGCAGTTCAATAGCAAGACCGACGGCCAGAATCAGGAAGACTCTGCGACCATTCTCGTCCGGGCCAACGAATACGGGCAGGATATTCCTGCGAAACAGATCACCCAGACCGGCTGGTGGACGTTCGGCATGACGTTCTCGCCGGACGGGATGGTTCACTATTACGCCAAGCCTGGCGTGAGCAAACTGACTGCGGCCGACCATCTGGCCTCGACGGTTCCGTACGGGACACGCGTCGAGAATTTCAACACAATCTTCTTCAACGTGGTCAATCAAGACGATGGACGGACGTGGTCGACTGAATGGATCGTCGACGATCCTGAGATTTTCGTCCTGTATTAGTCGGAATGGCGTTTCAACCCGAGCCGGCGAATCGGAATTGCCGGCCTCGGGTGAGCCAGTCGTTCCCCGCATTGGCGATTTCTTCATCCCGCGATGGCGTCTCGCAATCGGCCCGATAAAATTGAACGGGCTCGCCCTGCTCCCTCGCCTGATCCGGGATGCTGAAAATGAATTTTCCCACCGATGCTCGTCCGTTTGGTCACGTCGCCAATCCGCTACGCACGTTCGTCGTCGCCCTCAAGCGGGTCTCTTTTGCACTTGCCGCTGGGATGATCCTCGTCCCGGGCGCGAGCGTTGGGGTCGCCCGCGCCTCGTCCCCTCAGGGCATCGAGGATTTGCCGATCAATCAGTTGCAGTTCATCGGAACCCACAACAGCTACCACGTCCGCGCCAAGCCGAGCCGCAATTTCCCGTCGTTGAACTATAGTCATGCCTCGCTCGACGTGCAGTTGGACCGCGGCGTCCGCAGCGTTGAATTAGACTTGCACGACCGCGACGGTGTCTTCGAAGTGTTCCATGTCGTCAAGATCGACGAGGGCACGACGTGCCGGCACTTGAGCGAGGCACTGGAGTCTGTCCGCAAGTGGTCCGACGCACATCCCGGACATTTACCCATTTCCTTCTTATTCGAGCTGAAAAAGGATGGGGTCGGGCTCGACCCGAGTATTCGCGCCTTCGACGCCGCATCGCTCGACCGGTTGGACTCGCTTTTGCGAACGGTCTTTCCCGCGGCACGCTGCATTACGCCCGACGACTTGCGCGGTACAGCCGCAACCTTGCGGCAAGCGGTCGAGACCAAGGGTTGGCCCACATTGGCTGCCAGCCGTGGCAAGGTCCTTTTTATTCTGCATGACGAGGGCAAACTGCGAGACTTTTACGTGAAGGGGCATCCGTCCCTGCGTGGCCGGGTGATGTTCGTTCGATCAGATGAAACGCGAGACGACGCGGCCACTCTCGTGATGGACAGTCCTCGGGACTCCGACATTCCGCGCTTGGTCAAAACCGGGTTTTTCATTCGAACGCGGGCCGATGGAGATCTGCACACGGACCGGCCGGGTCGGCCATCTCGACTCAAGGCTGCGATGGAGAGCGGGGCCCAAATCGTCAGCACCGACTTTCCCACAGGTGAACCGCAGACCGGGAGCGGTTATCTTGTCGAATTCCGCGGCAGTGCGCCGGCTCGAGTGAATCCGATTAACGGACCAACTTCGTTACGCGGACAAACAGTGGCTCGATAATGGTTTTGCAGACTGGAATTACTAGCTGCCCGGTCGGAATGCATGCTTGCCACGGTTTGCTGCACGCTCTGGTCGAGTTCTCGCGGCTTGGGTCTCGTAACTCGGCCATGAATCGACCCCGAAAACATCTCATAAATTCCTACTGAATCGGAACTTACGATTGACGCCCGTTGCATGAAAACTGCCTCTTGCTTGGCCGGCATCGGAATTGCGATTTTGCGGGATCGCGATGTGTCCCATGGCTTAAACTGTTTAGACTCTCATCGAGACCGCGGGCGGAATGGTCGCGCTTGCCGAGTGCCCCGTCGATCGATTGAGCCGGAATCTGCGAACTCCTACCGGCCGCGAAGCGGCGCGAACCGCGCCGTTCACGTTCTCGATGCCGCCGACGCAATGTGGCTGCCACAGGGCAGGCACAATTGTGTCGCGTTCGGCGATGCGTCTCTGAGGACGGCCGGCGAGTTGGTCCATTGCAATCACCGAATGACGCCGGAGCATGTGCTCCCGGGTTTCGCGCCTTTTTCTGTGCGGGTAAACGCGAACGGCTGCAAAGCTTGCCAAATCTCCCCGAACGATCGATGACCCGTTGCCAGCCTTGTAAGAAATAGCTCCATGCGCCTTGCGAGCCTGTGCCGAACGACTTTCGTTTCGGCGATCCTATTACTCATTGCCGTCCTTTTTCCCACTCCGAGTTACTGTCAGGATGAGGCGATTCGGAAGCAAATTTCGAAGCTGGCGAATCGCGATACGGACGTTCGACAGGAGGCGATTGAAGCTCTTGCCCAAACGCGAGATGCTCGCGTCGGCCATCTGCTGCAGGCCATGTTTCAAGGCAACCTGGTCCTGTATAAAGGCCAGGTCGTCATCCGCCAAGAGGCTCAGTCAGCCGGCGGCAAGAGCATTGTCCCGCTTGTCGATCCGTTGACCGAGGAGCCCTTACTCGACGTGGCGAAAAAGCCGATCGCCGTCGACGCCGACGAACCTCGCGAACTACGACCGACGGCGCAAGAGCGGCCTCTTCTTTCCACTGCGATCAAGTTCTTGCAGGACTTCAATTCAGAAGACCCGGAAAAGCGGGCGCTCGGGGTTCGCCGACTCGGAGATAACCCGGATCCGGCGTTCCTTTCGATGTTGGACAATATCGCCGAGAGCGATTCCGATTCGCGCGTCCGCCGGGCGGCTCGCGAAAGCGCGGCGCTGACACGGTTGAGTCCCGATATGACCGACCAGAAACCAGAAGATCGTCAGGCCGCCATTTCGACGTTGGCCGGTTTGCACAGCGTTCAAGGCCTGGGAGTCTTGCAGCAAATGGTCGAGCACGATCAGGTCAAAGGAGACGAGCGAACTCTTTGTGAAAAGGCCATCAAATCGATCCAGAGGTATCAGTTTTGGGTCGGGATCGGCGTCAACCTCACCAATGGTCTTTCGGCCGGCTCGATCCTAATCCTGATGGCTCTGGGTCTTTCGATCATCTACGGCCAAATGGGCGTTATTAACATGGCTCACGGCGAGTTGATGATGCTCGGGGCCTACGCCACGTATGAAATGCAGCAATTTTTCGTACACAGGTTTCCGACCGATTATTTCAATTGGTACTTCGTCGCCGCATTGCCGTTTGCCTTTTGCGTGGCCGCCTTTATCGGTTGGCTGATTGAGTTGCTTGTCGTCCGCCATCTTTATGGCCGTGCGCTGGAAACACTCCTGGCAACATGGGGAGTGAGCCTGATCCTGGTTCAAGCTGTCCGCGTGCGCTACGGCGACAACATCGGTGTGAGCGCCCCGACGTGGTTGCGAGGCGGGTTCGAAATCATCCCGTATCTGACGGTCGAATATGCCCGTTGTTTCATCTTGGTCCTGTGCGCGTGCTGTGTGGCGTTTCTTTATGGCCTCATGAATTTCACGCGGATCGGGCTAAAGATTCGAGCGACCGTTCAAGGACGAGAGACAGCCGAGAGCTTGGGGATTAACACGCGCCGAATCGACGGATTCGCCTTTTCATTGGGGGCGGGACTGGCGGGAATCGCGGGTTACGCGCTGACGTCGATTGCCGGCGTTACGCCCAACATGGGCCAGAATTACATCGTGGACTCGTTCCTCGTCGTGGTCACTGGCGGCGTCGGAAAACTCGCCGGTTCCGTCTGGGCGGGTCTCGGGCTGGGAACGCTCAACCAGTTGCTCGAGCCGCGGACTTTTGGCGAGGCCCTTGTCGCGGCCGGTTTGCTCGGTGCGGTGGTTTCCTGGATCAACCTGGATGTGAAAGCGTTTCGGCAAAGCAAGACGTGGGGCGCGATCACGCTTGTGCCGATCCCGCTTCCCTTCGCGATCAAGTTCTGGTCGCGCGAAGGTGTCGGCAAGCTGATCGTGCTTTATGGGCTGAGTGTCGTGGTGCTTTTAATTGGGCTGAAACGGAATGTGCTGTTTTCTGATTTGCTGAACCAAGACATTCAAACCCGCTGGGCGC
>CAYWOV010000015.1:0-12934 GCA_964459965.1 uncultured Planctomycetaceae bacterium
AACAGCAAGACGTCATCAACAACGTGGAACACGCCGCTCGGCACGGCCATGAGATTGCGGTATGTCTGCGACGTCTGGAACGGTCGTAGCCGCAGGGTCGCCATCGTGTCATCCACAATCGGTCCCATGGGCGCCACATTGACGGCGCCGGAGACGTCCTGCGTGGTAACGATCCCTTCGAGAATCATCCCCGCAGTCTAGCAGCGCCCGGGCGATGGCCGCTCGGTTTCGTCGGGCACTAGCGCGTCAGGCCGACGTAGAAACTGAAGACCTGGGTGATATCGGTCTGCTGGCGGACGACGGGAACGCCGAAGTCGAAGGCCAGCGGCACCGGACCCATCATCGGCAGCGAAATGCGGAAGCCCGCTCCGACGCTGGCGCGGAAGGCCCCGAAAGTGACGCCGTCGTCGACCGTTCCGAAGTCGCTGAACGTCACGAGGCGAATCATGTCGTTGGCCAAAAGCGGGATCGAATACTCGACCGTTCCGATCGCCATGAACTGACCGCCGATATAGGCGCCCAGTTGTTCCGGGCTGACTCCGCGGAAGGCGAAGCCGCGGAAGCTCTGGAAGCCGCCGGCAAAGAACCGCTCGAAGACCGGCGTATCGTTGCCGGTCCAGCCCGCCTGACCACCGACCGTCAAAATATGGCGCCCGCCGCCGTCCGGCCGCTGATAGAGCGTGTAATACTGGCGAGCGTCGACGTCGAAACGGGGATAGACAAACTGGCCAAAGGCCTGTTCATAGCCAACCTCGACTCGGTGTCCCTCTCCGGGCATGAACGGCATGTCGCGCGTGTCATTGACGACCGCAACGCGAGCCGTGCTCAGGAAGTTGTCGCCTTCGACCTCCCTGATGATTTGCGGCGTGGGGACGTAGACATCGGAAATGCGGACACCTTCCAGGCGGAGGGCACCAGTGACCGACCACTCTTGATTGAGCTGTCGCCCGACATTGATTCGTCCGCCGACGCGGTCTTCGTCCCAGTCGAGATAGTACCGCTGAAAATAGAAGGCGCTTACGCCGACGCTGTTGTTCGTGTTGAGAAAGTAGGGGTCGTTCCAACTGACGGTGTAGCGGCTCACCTCAGTACCGGGAACAAGCTCAATACGGAACCGCTGGCCCGCACCGCGCCAGGCCGTGCCGTTCATGATGTCGTCCCAGCTCGTCGGGGGGCGCATGATATCGAAGTTCTGTTCCTGCAGGACGATCGACCCGACCAGACCCGAGCTGCTGTTGACGCCGACGCCGAACATCAGCCGGCCCGTGCGGTCTTCCGTCAGGTAGTAATCGAGATCGATTTCCCCGGTCGGCGTGCGATGGACTTGAGTGAACGGGTCGCCTTGCGGAGTCGGATCGAACAGCGGATTTCCAGGCAGGAAGGGATCCTGCGGGTTCTGGCCGCGGATAATCACATCGTCGGTCCAGCTATCAGCTGGTTGGGCCCGCATGAATGGGTTGAAGGCATCGTCCGGCGGCGATTCCGTGTTTCCGGGCGCCGGGCTCCGTGGCGCGTCGTCGTTCAACACGGCTTTTTGGACGACGTGCATGTCAGGAACCGGCACTCGTGGGCTGAGCGGGCCGCCGAGCAGGGACGGAACCGGATCGTCGCCGCTTTGGCCGCGGACGCTTTGATTGGCCGCATCCGTCTCGTCCGTCACGCGGGTCATCTTAATTTTGACGGGGCCGCTCACGCCGTTCGGATCGACTTTGAAGACCTGTGCGCCTCCCAGCTTCTTTTCGCTTTTCTTGATTCTGGCGGGATCGGCCAGTTCGCCGGGCGCCACGTCTCCGAGGTAGTTGTACGCCAGGGCGCGTTTCGTACGCGGATGGTCCCCCTCGATATGGATCGTGACACGCCGGATGTAATACGGCTTGTCTTCATCGACCCGCAAGAGAAGATCGATCATTCCCGGCTGCTCCAGGTACCGCGGCACCATTTCCACGGTCATGTACGTGTAGCCCAGCACGTCGTACTTTTTCTTGATCTTCTCGATGTCCTTCCTGATCTGGAACGCGTTGTAATATTGGCCCTCATGCGTCTTGATGGCTGCCAGCAGCTCGTCGGTCTTGAAACGCGTATTGCCCATCATGCTGAAGTTGCGGATCTTGTAGTGCAATCCCTCGTGAACGGTGTAGCGGAGGTAGAGCCATTTGCGGTCTTTTGAGTATTCGACCGTCGGTTTGACCGTGGCGTCAAAATAGCCCAGGTTCTCGTAATACTTGCGAACCCCGGCGACGTCTTCGCCCAAATTGTTCGGGTCGAATTTGCCGCCGATGAAGACGTAGGCGGGCGTGCTCTTGAGTTCCATCGTCAGCCGTTCGCCGGAAACTGCCGAGTTGCCCACAAAATACCGCCATACGATTTTCTGACTCACGCCCTCGTGAATTCGGAAAACCACGTCGCGCTGATCCGGCTTGTCTCCCTTGACGAGGTCAACAGTTGCCTCGGTGTAGCCCTTCTCGTGATAGAAATTCTCCAGTCGCTTGGCGGCCTCTTTATTCGCGCTCATGTCGTAGGGGCTGCCGACCTTAAGGCCCGTTTCCTCCGTCAGCTTCTTGATTTTGATCTCGCTAGCGCCGAGATAGGTCACGCTGTGCACGATCGGCCGCTCGATGACCGCAATGACCAGCACCAGTCCCTTATCGGTTCGGCGGTACTTCGGTTCGACGGTCAGAAACCATCGCGTTCGGATCAGCGTGCGGAGATCTTCCTGAATCTGGCCGGCAGTCGCCTTGCGGCCGGCCTGAGTCTTGAGCTTCTGCAAGATGGCCGCTGTGGGAATTGTTGTGTTTCCCTCCACGACGATCGCATCAATCTTTTCGCCTTCGCGCTCCTGCTGGCGTTTGGCAATCAATTCGGAAATTCGGGACTCTTCAGACTTCTCGCTGGAGTCCGAACTTGATTTCTTTTTCGGGGTGTTTTGCTGGCCGTTCTGCAGAAAGTCACGATTGCTCATCGCGGGCTGCGGAACGATGGTGTCGTCGTCTGCCGCCACAAATGCTGGATTGGGCAAAAGCATGACAAGCGCAAGCAACGCGCAGAGAAGATCGCGGGAATGTCCGCGAGCGGCTCTAGGAGCGCCGGTGCCCGAAGAGACACCTCTCATGCCAGGTTGCTTTCGAATCGGAGGGTGGAACGACGATCGCGATGTGGCGTCACGCCCTGTCGGTTACAGGTTCCCGTCGAAGGCGCCAGACACGCTCTTCAGAACCGGGTCGGTCTGCATGGTGAGACCACTCGGAAGCCAGTTCAGGATTCCGAGAATCGCTCACCCCGACATTCATGGGCGGCGAAGAAATAACGGAATCGGCGATCGGCGGCAATACGAATTCCAGAGATTAGGGAAGCTATGAGAAGCTGGGCTATTTGCCCGCGTCGGCGGTGCGACGATACCTGGGATCGACTCCGGTCGAACCGACGTCCGCCCGCCCAAACTTCGCCGCTCATCGCACCCGCTAGGAAAGCAGCGTTCGATCTTCGCTGTTTTTGCCAGGCATCTCGAGTATTCCGACTTGCGCTTCGCAATTCGCCATGCGTATCGGCGCGGCGGCGGTTCGAGGCGGCCAGAAGAGCGATGTCGAAGTCGGCGTGCGCCGAGGCTGCCGTTCGTTCAGGTGGCATGCCACGCAAGACAAGATCACGCTTTGCGCATTCTGCGAAGCCCCGCCCTTTTGCTGCAAGTCCATGCGGGTGCATGTTTTTGACGGTCCAGAAGGCGGAATGACCGCCGGAAACGCAGGCGAATCAAAATCGCGATCGCGCGGCCCGAGGCAATACACGGCCATCCCGCCAAACAGAACGAGAGCCAGACCACGCAGAGTTGCCACCAACACGCGGCGCGAGGCGACCGGCGCTCGGGCACGCACGCTATTGCCCCGCGACGATGCCAATTGACCGGCGATGGCCTCGGCCATGCGGACGGACTCCACCGATAAGAGCATCTTCGGTCCGACGGCGGCCTGAGTCTCTTTCCGCAATTCGCTCGTCGGCACGCGTTCGGCCGGCAACTCGCCACAAAGGAGCGAGCGAGCCGGCTCGAGGACTTGCTGCAGTTGTCGGCAACGTGGACAACGTGCGAGATGCGACTGGAGTTCGGTGGATTCGCAGAAGCCCGGATCGGTCAGGGCGTCAAAAGCCTCGTCACAGTTCATGGCAACTCTCCTTGTCCCCGCGAAGTTGCTGGGACAATTTGGCCAGGCCGGCGCGGACTCGCAGTCTTGCGCCCCCCAAGCTCACGCCCATCGAATGGGCGATTTCATGATAGGTGAGCCCCGCGAAAAAACGCAGACGAATCGCATCGGCCTGCGCATCGGGTAATTCATTCAGCAGCCGTTGTAACTCTTCGTTCCGCTCCCGCTCGAGCAACGCGGCGAGCGCCGTTTCCGGTGTTGCCGCATCGGCGACCTCCGCCCTCGTCCCTTGCGCTCGAGCGGCTTGGACCAATTGTTGCGACCGACGCGCCTGCCGCGCGCCGTGCCTGCGGCAGAAATTGAGGAGGATCGTCCATAGCCACGTGCGGAAATGGAACGCCGGGTCGAATGTGTGGCGCGCGGCAAAGACGGCCAAAAGCGTTTCCTGAACGACGTCTTCGGCCAGGGCTTTCTCCGACAGCATGCCCTCGGCGACGCGGACCAGCGCGGGCCGATAACGTGCGACCAGCAAGTCGAAAGAGCGAAAGTCACCAGCCTGGACGCGCTGCATCAATTGGCAGTCGTCCGCCGGTACGTCACAACTCTCGCGAATTGGGCTCGTCACAAAGGCCATTATCGGTCGCCTGCTGGTGCTAAACAAGCTGAGCATGCCGGCCGAATGCTGTTCAGACGCGCCTGTCACGAAGCTCGGCTATTTGGAAGCGGTGATCGATTCGCCGATCTCGTAAATCCGCTCGGTGCCGAGAATCTGATCATTCGATTCGAAGAGCCGCGAGAGACACGCCTTGTGGATCTTCATTTTCGTGCCGCCGACTCCGATCGCGCCGTAACAAAACGCGCCGTGCCGCTCCTTGCCCTTGTCGGTGACCTCGATGCCGGCAAGTCCGACCGGAGGAACGGCGTTCAGATCGATCGCCACTTTGAGTCCGGCAATGGTCTCGCGCTCGCCCGCTGAGAGCAGCTGAGCGCCGGCCGCCCCGGCAGCAATCAAGATCTCAACATCGCGGCAGGCTTCAGCGAGGTCGGCCGAACTGCCGGTCGAAAGACCCGACACGTCGGCTCCGGCGACCAATTCGCGGATCGCTGTGGCTGCCGAACGGGCACGCTCCAGCGAACGCGAGGCAACGCGGACGCGCGCTCCCTCGCGTGCCAGAAGCTGCGCGGCCCGTTGTCCAACCGGCCCGGTGCCGCCCAATACGAGCGCCCGGCGTCCCTTCAAGTCGAAGTGCCTTTTCGCGGCAAGCACGGCGGCGGCGGCCGTCGTATTCGAGCCGTTGGAATCCATCATGACCGAGACGCGCATCGGCCCGAAGAAAACGCTGCGGACCTTCTCGAAAAGCTCCTGTCCCTCTTCGACGCGGCTGCCTCCGATAAAGATGGCCGTGTGCTTCAGGTCGGCCGGCCCGCGCGTAAAGATCGCGCCGTGCACCAATGACTCAACGCCGCTGGGTTCGATACCGCCGTAACTAAAAAGCTCATCCACCCCGGCATCAACGGCCACAACGCGGTCAAAGACGCTCGGGACGGAATCCGTGTCAAAGTGAATCAGGATGCGACGCATAAGACAGGGATGAGGGGTTTGGGTTTAGGGGCCGGACTTAAAGGGGCGACCCAATAGGCGAGGTTCGCGCTGACTGCAAAACGGCATTTGCATGCGCACGTAGAACGATCGGCGGTCCATTCCGCCGACGGCGTTACAAACACTCGGTCGATCGCGTGTCCCTAACCCCTTGCGCCGATTACACGCCAGAGAACGGGTGCTTGGCAGTCGCCTTCTTTTGCAGCATCTCGCTGGCGCTCGGCTCGTTTTTCATGGCGCGGGCGATGGCGAGCTTGGTCGCGTTGTAGTTGTATTCGAAGATTTTCTTGTCGTCGTTGGCCTCCCAGTGGATGAAGACGCCGCAGACGATAACGAGGTTGTCGCACTGGTCCTTGGGAATTACGCCGGCCTCGACGCTGTCGGCGACGGCCTTGGCGACGGCGTACTGGGCAGGGCCGAACATCTGGACCGCCTGCTTGGCACCCTTGATCGTAACCTTAGTGATCAGCACGGTCGCCGGCTTGGCGAGCAGGTTTGGCGTTAAGACGGCCAAGAGGTTGCTGTGTCCCGCGCTCTGATTGGCCAATGCGTTGGCAAAGGCAATGCCGACCGGCCCGGCCTTATCGCCGATGAGGAGGTCGATATGGGCAATTTCGTTCCCTTCACCGTCGAGTGCTTCTCCGATGTACATTGACATATCGCTTATTTCCTCGTCTTTTTCCGGTTGGACCTCTGTCATGACCCGCTCGACCGTCGGCGGATTTTCGGCCGACAGCGCGGGACCGCCAGGTGCACCCGGCGGCGCGTCGCCCATTTGATAACGCGCCGCCCTCCGGAATTCCAGTTCGCTATCCGCGCACCGGCCGAATGCCCATGATGGGCCGATCGAGAGGCGATCTCTGAATCACGATCAACGGCTGATGATTTTCGGTGCGAGCACACGCGCGGCGGCCCAATCGGCCGTTCGAGCCGGATTGCGCCCGCGCTGTGCCGATCGGTTTGCCGACGAGGACTTGCAAGCGATCGCAGACATCGTCCCGTTGGCCGATTATCCCGACGGTCTGCTCGAAATCGCGGCAAACTCCCCTGCTCTCCCTTGGATTTACACAGGCGGGCTCGAAAATCGGCCGGACCTGCTGAATCAGCTGGCGAAGCTGCGACCTCTTTACGGTAATCCTGCGGACGTCGTGCGCGCGGCGCGGAACCCGCTTCGACTCTGTGAAACGCTCCAAATGGCCGGATTGCCCGTGTTGGAGATTCGCGGAAGCGATTCGCCCCCGCCGGCGGATGGTCAATGGATGCTCAAGCCGTGGCGCGGGTCGGCCGGTCGCGGCATCCACGTGTGGCAAGCAGGCGTCCCCCTTCCCAGTCAGCTCGGCGAGCCGTATTACTTTCAACGCCGAGCCGAGGGGCCACGGATTTCTGCTTTGTTTCTCGCGATTGGAGACGCTACGACGTTGATTGGCATGTCCCAACAGCTCATCGGCTATTCGGCCCTTTCCGCTGGCCCGTTTGCCTACTGCGGTTCGATCGGTCCGGTCGATTTCTCCGAGACGATCTGCCGCCAGATCGCGGAGACCGGTACGGTTCTCACCTCTGAATTCAGGCTGCGGGGACTCTTCGGCGTCGATTTCGTCTTAGAACGGGACGAGGCATGGCCGACTGAGGTCAATCCACGTTATACGGCTTCGGTTGAAATCTACGAAATTGTCCTGGGATTGCCGCTGTTGGAATGGCATTGCCGTGCGTGCCAGGTTTACGAAAACCGGACCGATTCGAGGCCGCTTGCAGTGGAATTTCAAGCCGCGATTGAGGCCGCGCGTTCGGAAAAAGCTGGGTGCCTGGCAGCAAAGGCTGTCGTTTACGCGCCTTTTTCGCTCCGGGTGCCAGACTTGATCGGGCTGGAGCGATCGTCCGATTTCGCGGCACCGGGAGTCGAAATCGCCGACCGTCCGCAGGCCGGCTCGCAGATTGCGGCCAAAGCGCCTGTCTGCACGCTGCTCGCAAAAAGGGCTGAATCCGCCGGATTCGGCACGTTTGAACGATCCTTGGCAGCGCTGACTGTTGCGTTTGAGCGGGGCCGCCTGGCAGAGTCGTCCGAGGTCCCGAGGCAACATCGCGACGAAAATCCAACCGGGAGCGGCCATTGACAATGGTCATCGGGCTTTGGACCTTGGGGTACGAAAGCGTTTGGTTCTTGCTGGGCTGCGAACTCGCCGGTAAAATCTCGAACGAATCGCAAGAACCTGTTCCGCAGCGG
The DNA here is from genome assembly GCA_964459965.1 of uncultured Planctomycetaceae bacterium. Lineage (GTDB taxonomy): Bacteria > Planctomycetota > Planctomycetia > Planctomycetales > Planctomycetaceae > DASPSM01. The sequence continues at coordinate 7,955 of CAYWOV010000015.1, forward strand.
CTCTTTCCTCCAGCCCAAAACTCTACGCGAGGCCATGCCGAAGCCGTCCGACATTCGCATCGTTGAAGCCGTTCTGAGCTTCGAGCCGGTTACCTATCGCGCTCCCCTGAAGTTTGGCGGCAGGATCGTCGACCGATCCACTTTGATCAACGTGGAAGTCTCCGTCGAGGGACGTCGCGGGCACGGTGCCTCGGGTTTCGGCAGCATGCCGATTGGCAATCTCTGGGCCTGGCCGTCAACGACGGTCTCGCCCGAGGAGACCGAAGACGCGATGAAAAAATTCGCGGAAGAGGTCATCGAGCTGGCCAACGGCTATCCGGACTTCGGCCATCCGATTGAAATCGCCTACCAGATCTCGGCCGAATATCCCCATCTCGCGAAAACACTCTCGCCGCGGCTCAAACTCGCGGAAGAGATTCCCCTGTTGGCACAGCTCGTTGCGGCAAGCGCTTTCGACGCCGCCCTGCACGATGCCTACGGCCGGGCGAACGACGCGAACTCGTACGATTTGCTCTCCAGCAAACAGATGAACGACGATCTGTCGATTTATCTCGACGCCCAGTTCAAAGGCGAGTTCCTCGACAAATACACTCTGCGAAAGCCGAAGGACAAACTTCCGCTCTACCATCTCGTTGGCGCGCTCGACCCGCTCACGGAGGCGGAGGTCAAAACGCCGGTGGGCGACGGTTTGCCCGAATCGCTGGCCGGATGGATCAAGGCGGACGGTTTGACGCACCTCAAGATCAAGCTGGCCGGCGACAATCTCGATTGGGACATCGATCGCGTGCTGGCGGTCGACCGCGTGGCGAGCGAAGCCAATTCGTCCCGCGGCGGGGCCGTCTGGTTCTATTCCTGCGACTTCAACGAGAAGTGCGCGAACGTCGATTACGTGGTCGAATTCCTGGGCCGCCTCAAGAAGAAGAATGCGGCCACCTACGATCGCATCCAGTACATCGAGCAGCCGACGCATCGCGATCTGAAGGCCCACCCTGAAAACCGGATGCACGAGGCGGCAAAACTCAAGCCGATCGTGATTGACGAGTCGCTGGTCGACTATGAAACGTTGCTTTTGGCACGCGAGCAGGGCTACAGCGGCGCCGCACTCAAATCGTGCAAGGGACAGACCGATTCGCTGTTGCTGGCTGCCGCCGCGCAAAAGTTCGACATGTTCCTTTGCGTGCAGGACCTGACCTGTCCCGGACTTTCGTTCCTGCAATCGGCCGCGCTCGCGGCTCGCATTCCGACGGCGGCCGCGGTCGAAGGCAACGCGCGGCAATATTGCCCCTCCGCAAGCAAGCCGTGGGCGAAAAAGTATCCCGCGATCTTCAAGGTGACCGACGGCGCGGTCGCGACCGGCGTGCTCAACAAAATTGGCCTGGGATTCTGAGTCGATCGCTGCGCGGAACCCCTCGGGTCACCCGGCTCAGCCACGGGAACGTGCTGCAAGTCACGCGCCGGCCCGTCGAGCTTCACCAAGCACTGGGCCGCTGCATCGCCTGCACGTTCCAGATGCACAAGAACCCAAAGAAAATCGCCCCATACTGGTGATGCAGCGTGGCAAAAAAAGCCGCCACGCCGCCGGCGACAATCGCGCCGAGAATGCAGGCCAGCCGTTGTCCATCAAAGCGCCGCAGGCGCATCAAAACCGCTTCGGAGATGCGGCCGCCATCGAGGGGGAGCACGGGCAACAAGTTGACCAGTCCCCAATAGAGATTGATCCAGATCATCTGCCCGAAGAAGAAGTGCAGACGAAGCTTCGGCATGGGAGCGAGAGTCGCGTACCAATTGGTCGTGGAGAGAAACATCGACGAAACGAGCACCAAACCAAACAGCATGAAGCCGGCCGCTGGCCCGGCGAACGAAACAATCACCGAGCGCAGGGTCGAAAAGCGGCTATTCGGTCGAAACACGGCGAGACCGCCGAAGTGATAAAGGTAGATCTCAGGCAGACATCCAAACAGCTCGGCGCAAAAGGCGTGGCCGTATTCGTGGATCAGGATCGACACAAACAAACAGCCGAGCCAAATCCCTAAGAGATCGAAGTGGCGCTCTTCGACCTCTGGCCACCCCATAAACACGCCAGCCGCCCAAAACCATGGAGTCACGTGCACGGGGATTCCGAACAGCCGGAACCGCAGATCGTAGGGGGTCGTCGACACGGGTGCGAACATGTCGACGACTCTATCGCTCCGCTCGCGGGTTGACAATTGGCGACCGGCGGCCCGGAAGCGGGCATTGACCCGCCGTGGCCGGCGACTAGGATATTCGGAACATGGCCGGTCGGTCGCACAAGCTTTGTTCGCACTCGCCCTGACCGGCGAGCTCGAACGCCCCGGGGTTACCCCGCGGTCGATTCATTGTTTGCATCTCGTGGCGTGAATGTCCGCCTCGGAAGTCTGATCCGAGTCGGACATTCGGCACAGGACCAGTTGTGCGGCCCGCCGGCCATGTTCTTGGGACCGCCCGGCATGGGTCTGTTCGAATTTTTGCGCCGCCTGTTTTTTCCCAGACCTTCTCGTCCGGTCAGTGAGGCGGTCCCGCACGCGGCCAAAGGACGGCGGCGGCGACCCCGGCTCGTGCCGTTGCGAATACGCCCTAACAAAACCTGGGACCGCAACGCCACGCTCGACGTCAAAGAGCCCCCCTACGCGTTCGCCCGGCTGGGCATCGGCACGGGGCGCTATCTGGACTTGTCGCAAGACGGGGACGACGCGCGGCTGGCCCACTTCGCGCTCCCCATCTTTCATACTCCAGAACAACTGGCGGACTGGCTCGAGATTCCGTTGGGCCGGCTGGCCTGGCTCGTGCATCGTTTCTCCGACAATTCGAAGCCCGACACGGAAGCCGAGGCACACTATCACTTCCGCTGGCTGGCCAAACGTCGCGGCGGCCATCGCCTGATCGAATCGCCTAAGCGAACGCTCAAGGGAGTCCAGCAGAAGATCCTCGCCGAGATCCTCAACCAGGTTTCCCCGCATCCCGCCGCGCACGGATTCGCACCGGGCCGCTCGATCGTGACCAACGCCACCCCCCACGTGAACTCGGCGCTCCTCGTCAAATTCGATCTGACGGACTTTTATGCCACGGTGACTTTTGCCCGCGTCACGGCCATCTTCCGCGGAATGGGCTATTGCCGCGAAGCGGCGACCTGGCTGGCCCGACTGACGACGTCCGCCCTGCCGGCCAACATTCCCTTCCTCAAACAGGAAACGGCAGCCATTTTGCCCTATCTGCGGCGGCACCTGCCGCAAGGAGCGCCGACGTCGCCCGCGCTCGCAAACCTGTCGGCCTATTCGCTCGACGTGCGCCTCTCGGGCCTGTCCCGTGCCTTCGGGGCAACATTCACGCGCTACGCCGACGATCTCACGTTTTCCGGTCCCGCGGGTTTCAGTCCCTCACTCCGCGACTTCATTCCCCTCGTTTCACAAATCATTCGCCAGGAACGCTTTCGCGTGAACCGCGCTAAACGGCAAGTGATCCGCGCGAACCGTGCGCTCGTTGTCACGGGCGTCGTGGTCAATCAGAAAGTCAACATTCGGCGTGAGCAATTCGACCAGTTGAAGGCCGTGCTGCACAATTGCGTTCGACTCGGGCCGGCATCACAGAACCGGGCCGGCCATCCGCGGTTTTCCGACCATCTCCGGGGACGAATCGCCTTTGTCAGCCAACTCAATGCGGCTCGAGGCGCGAAACTCTTGGCCCTCTATGACCGCATCGATTGGAAGCGCTGACCATGCGCGACCTCTTACTGACCTACCTCTTTCGCCCGCTCGCGAGACCGCTCTCCCGATTCATTGTGGGCCTCGCGGCTGTCCCCGCGCTCCATTTCATCTTCCGACATGTCTCGACCCTCGAGCGCCTGGACGACGAGGTCGAAAAGGATCTGGCCGAATGGTTTCGCGGCTCCTTCCTGCTCTTATTGGTGACCGCGAACACCGAAGCCGCCTTGTGGCACAACGTGATCCCCTTCCCGGATCTGTTGGATAAGCACGGCTGGCTCGGCCTCGGGCTGCGGATCATGCTGGCGATCGGCGTCGTGCAATTGATGCCCGATCAGGAACTTTTCACCGTCATCCATCCGGGCCCCCGCATTCCCCGCTTCAAACCGGGCCGCTCGCGCGTGCGGCAAATCGTGGCCTGCTGGAAACCGATTTCCATCGGCTTTCTGTGTCAGCACCTCAGCCGTTCGTCGCCCGTCTTTGCCATCCTGGCCGTGATTTTCACGGGCCGAGTCGGCTGGGTTTGCTACGGATTTGCCATCGTTCAATATTTGATCATCGGCCTGGCGACGTCACGTGCTCGCGCGGTGAATGTGCTCTTACTCTTCGACGAGCAAGTGGCCGCCCGCCGCCGCGAGTTGATGCGCCAATTCGGCGTGATCCGCGAATTCGCCCGCCACGAAGCGGCTTTCGATCAGGAACCAGACGACTGCGACGACGAAACGCCGTGTGGAGATTGAAGGTGAGGGAAGAGGGGCGAGGGCAGAGGTAAGACGGATAAATGGGGACACACGACTTCGCATTTGGAGCCAACCGTGATTATCGACGTTTCGCAGACGAGCGCACTCGACGTGTATCGCCTGCTCATTTCCATCGTGACGCCGCGGCCGATCGCATGGGTCACCAGCCTCGATGCGGAAGGTCGCGTGAATCTCGCGCCGTTTAGTTTTTTCAATGTCTTTGGAGCCGATCCGCCGGTCGTCGTGTTTGCGCCCAATCGCAAGCGAGACGGCTCGAAGAAGGACACGCTGAATAACGTGGAGACGACGCGAGAATTCGTTGTCAACGCGGCCGTCGCCGAACTGGCGGCCGAGGTCAATCTTTCCTCGAAGGAACTTCCGCCGGGCGAAAGCGAGGTCGATCTGACTCGTTTGAGCGTTTTGCCATCAAAACTGGTCAAAGCACCCCGGCTGGCCGAGTCGCCGATCAATCTCGAATGCCGCTTGCGGCAAGTGATTCGCATCGGTGAAAACCCGCTCTC
>CAYWOV010000016.1:0-12911 GCA_964459965.1 uncultured Planctomycetaceae bacterium
GCCGGACACTATTGGTACTACCTGTGTGAGATCTGGTGGAAGAAAATGTTCTTTCCTCGCCAACGCGAGGTCGGGCGATACAACACAGAAAACGTCATCGATCACGTCGTTCTCTCGACGTGGTTCGTGGCGTGGCCGAGCTCGATCATGGCCATGACCTGGCTCATTTCGGGGCGGACCGCCGGAGCCTACGATCTTGGGCTGTCGGTTGTGTTCTGTTGCGTTGTCCCGTTCGTGGTCTTCAATCTCTTGATGTCTTCGGTGACTTATCTGCACCACATGCATCCGCAAGTGGGCTGGGTGGCCGGCGATTCGCGAGTTGATTCGTAGCGGATGCAGATGCTGTCTTCGGTGCACGTGGTTTTCCCGTACTACACCAATCTCGTGTTCCACCGCATCATGGAGCACACGGCCCACCATTTACGGCCCGGGATTCCGCTGTACAACCTTGACGATGGGCAGACTGTCTTGGAGAAGACCTATCCAGAAATCATCGTGCACAAATGGAGTCCCCTGACTCACTACGACGTCCTGAAACGCTGCAAGCTTTTTGACCCGGAGCAGCGCTGCTGGGTCGGTTACGACGGCGTCCCGACCGCCCCCGCCATCGACGCCAGGTATTTCGAGGAGCAGCCTCGCCCGAAGGCGGCTGCATAGAGCGGGGCCAAAGACGCTTCTTGGCATACCGCCGCGTTTCGTCAGAACTGCGCCACGATCTTCTTATTGAGCCGTCGCATACCATCCAGCCAGCGGTCCGTTTTTGTGGCCCGGTAGCCGTAGAATTCTTTGACTTCCGGATGCGGCAGAATCAGAAAACGCTCCTCCCGCAGGCCCTGCACGACTTCCTCGGCGACATGCTCGGGAGTGACAGCGGTCAGCCGGAGGTAGGCCACGTGTGGATCCTCGGCCAAGAGCATGTCGGTCGAGACACCCATCGGGCACAGGCACGACACGCCGATTCCCGCTTCGCGATGATGGATCGAAAGATACTCCGCGAACGCGACCGCGGCGTGTTTGGTGACGGAATATGGCGCCGACCCCATCTCCGTCAGCAGGCCGGCGGCTGAGGCGGTGTTGAGCAGGTAGCCCTTGCCCCGTTTCAACATGCCAGGAAGAACGGCCCGGGCGGCGTAGACGTGCGACATGAGGTTGACCTGCCAGTTCCGCTGCCAGTCGGCATCCGACGCCTCGGCGCCCCCCTTGGTGGCGATGCCTGCATTCGAGCAGAAGAGGTCGATCCGCTCAAACGCTTGCTCGGCACGGCGTACGAGTTCGGCCACTTGCCGTTCGTCGCCCACGTCGCACGGCACGGCCAGTCCTTTGACCTCGGCAGCCACGGCGGCCGCACCCGCTTCGTTGATGTCGGAGACGACGATCCCTTGAGCTCCCTCCACGGCGAACCGCCGGCACAGCGCGCGCCCGATTCCCGAAGCACCTCCGGTGACGACGGCGACGCATCCTTTCAGTTCCATCGAAAACCCCTTCGGGAGAATGACGAAGCTCGAACGATAAGCGAAGAGACAGTTCACCGAATCACCGCCTAGCGGTCACACGCCGCCGCGGTATCCGCCGCCCCCTTCGCCACGGAAGTCGCGGATTGGCTCATCGCTGGGGCTGCGGCCGACAAGGCTGCCCATTTCTTTTCCGTTGCGCTTGAACCACTCGTAGAGGATTGTGACATCCGATCCGATGCAAAAGTGTTTGACGCCCATGTCGAGATATTCTTTGGCCTGATCGGGATGGGCAATTTCGGCCCGCGGGTGCTTGCCCATCTTGAGGGAGGTCTCGATCACATAACGTTCGGCCTCTTTGACCTTGGGATGCTTGAACTGTCCCGGAAGGCCAATGTTCATGGAGTAGTCGGCCGGCCCGAACTGAACCATGTCAACGCCCTTCACGGACAAAATGGCTTCAAGATTCTCGACCGCCGGCACCTTTTCGATCATGAGGGCGATCACCGCGTCGTCGAGAGACTTTACGAACGCGGGCGCTCCGGCTTCCAGGACAAAGCCCACGTCGCGCCGCATGCCCACGCCGTGAATTCCCCGGCAATGGGGCGATTCCGACTTCACGGCCCGCACACAGGCCTCGACGTCTTCCACAGTCCGCGGATCGGCAAATAGCACGTTTTGAATACCCGAGCCGATCGCCCGGATGGTGAGATAGGTCCGCGGGTCCTGTTCGATCTTCATCATGCCGGAGAGATGATCGAACAGGTCGATGGCTCGGCCGATATTTTCCAAAGCGTAGAGATCGTACGGAGCATATTCGGCGACGAACTCGACGTAGTCGAACATCTTGGAGTGGCCGACCAGTTCCACGATCGACGGCCAGGAAATATGCAGGTGCGTGCCCAGCGTCGGTTGTCCGGCGTCGAGCAGCTCCCGCAAGCGATTGCGGCGCATGCAAACTCACTTTCGTGCAGAATGGCGGCTGAGTCCAAACCTCCATTGTGAGAGAGTTCCGCAAGCGAAGCAACGCCGTCAGCGATCCATGAGTCGGCCGAGTTGCTGCACGGTCTGCGAGTTCTGTTCGAGATCATCCTTGAGCTGGCCCACCTTCGAACCGTAGCCGAGGCGGCGGGCGAGAAATAGGAATTCTTCCGACTCGGGAGGCGGGACCGTCAAATCGCGCGCGTGGCCCCGCACGATGCGGAGCGCATCGATCAAATCCCGCTGGAAGACGTACGCTTCGCGCAACCGAGCGGCGTCCTCGGCCGAGATCAGGTGGCGACTCTCGAGAGCCGCCACGGCGTCGAGCGTGTTGACCGCGCGGAGCGACGGCTCGAGATGGCCGTGCGTGATTTGCAAGCCCTGGACGAGGTATTCGGTATCGGCGAGATGGCCGGGGCTGAGCTTGGCGTTGATCGTGCCGGCCCGCACGAGTTGGCGAAGTTGCTTCTCTCGCATCGCACGCATGGCGGCGACGTCGAATGGCTCCGCGGTGTAAATTAATCGGTCGCGAAGGGCGACGATCTCACTTCCGAACTGCGTGTCCCCAGTAATCGGTCGCAGCTTGACCAGGGCTTGGCGCTCGTAGGGCCAGGCCGCTCCCTCTGGGCCGAAATAGGAATTGAAGGCCTCGAGCGAAACAGCCAGGCTGCCGGCACGGCCGTAGGGCCGTAAGCGAAGGTCGATTTGAAAGACTCCCTCCTGCCGCGAACGGATCGTGTGCGTGAACGATTCGACAAGCCGTTGATAAAACTCGGCCGCCCCAATGACTTCCGGTCCGCTCGTCGGCCCGCTCTCATCGTAGATGAACATCAACTCGATATCGGAGGCGTAGCCTAATTCGCGTCCGCCGCACTTGCCCAGCGCGCAGACAGAGAGCCGCGCTCCCGATCGGCTCGAACTTTGTGGAGCGCCGAAACGCGCTTCGAGTTCGCCGCGACAGATGTCGAGCGCCGCGGCCACCACGACTTCGGCCACGTCACCTAGCTCCGCCGAAAACTGGCCGAATTCCCGGTCCTGTCCCAGAATGTGCCGCATATCGGCCCGAAACATTTCCCTGTCCTTAAACGCGTTGAGCCGCACGCGCCGCTCTTCCGGCGTGTCGGCGCCCTCGAGTTCCGCTTGCAGCTCGGTCCAAAGCACTTCGCGAGGCTTGCGCCGTTCCAGTCCGGTGATATCAGTAACCACGGGGAAGAGATTGACGTGCTGCAACCGCAGGAAGTCCTCCCAGAGAAAATCGCTCACCCCGAGCAACGTGGCCAGTGCGGCCAGCACGTCGGACCGCTCGAGCGAAGCGAGTTCCTGCAGCCAGTTGGGCTGCTGGAAAAGATGCTCAAGAAAATCCCGAAAATGGAGCAGGGCGGCTTCCGGATTGGGCGAGCGCGGCAAGAGGTGCGTGAAATGCTTGATTAGTACGATCGCAGCCCGCAGCTCGCGTTGTCGGTCCGGGTTGGTGATCTTCTCGCCCATCGCGTCGGTCACATGCAGCGTGTCAAAAACGGAATGGCCGGAAGTCGCCACGATCAGGCGGACAATGTCGATTCCCGCCAGAGTCAGCGCGTTGGCAAGCTCGTACAGAAAGCCGATGGTGTCTTCCGAGCGAATCCGCAGCACGCTTGCGAAACTCGAGGACTTGTTGTCGATGGCAATCTCGACTGGATAGAGCGTGGCCGGCATTTCGGAGGCGGCCGGCATGGCCGCCGCGACGCGCTTGGCGAGGTGTCCCTGCGCTTGGCGAACGTGGCCGCTACGAACCTCGCGAATCAGATCCGCTAGTTCGGTCGTGTAGCATCGCCAAACGTCCATCAGATCGGTGCCGGGTCGCTCCGCCGGCTCAACCGTAAACACGTCAACGAACTTTGCGGCGCCACCTTCGCTGCCGCTGCGAGATCGGATCGTGGGCAGACTGCCGGCGGCATGCCCTTCGGAGAAAGCGTTTCCGTCGACAATGTTGAAGCCGTGTGAAAAGAGCAGACCGCAGATAATCGACAGCTCGCCGGGATGATTGAAGCCGACAATCGTCACCTGCCACCGCCCGTCCGGCATTGGCGCGGTGTCGACGGCGACCGGCTTTGCGTCGCAAAGCCCCCGCAGAAGGTCCGCGTGCCGCGCCATCTCCGCCTCGGTGAACGTCTCGCGGTACGAGGATTCGACTCGTAGCGATGGGGCGACAGTTTGTGGTCCGTCGTCACCCGAGTTGTCCGGACCATGGATGGCCGTCTTGCCTTCGAGATACTTGCGGTAAATGGCCCGGACCGAGGCCCGGTGCCGGTCGTAATGGTCCAGGAACTGATCGGCGTCGGCAAAGTCGAGCCGCCGCGCCAGAAACGCCAGTTCGCGGCGATCCTCGGGAAGCGAGTGCGTTTGCTTGTAATACATCAACTGCAGCGAGTGCTCGATCGTGCGGAAGAACGAGTAAGCGCTGACCAGACGGCGATATTCGTCTGCGTGAATCCAGGAGAAGTCGGCCAGCCGCGTCAGTGCGTCGAGCGTGTTGATGCTGCATATCTGCCGCGCTTGGTTTCCGTAGGCCAGTTGCAGAAATTGCGCGACGAATTCGATGTCGCGGATCGAACCGGCACCCGATTTGACTTCGCCCCAGTCGCGGCCGTGGCGGGCGAGATTAGCCTCGATGCGGGCCTTGATCCCGCGAATGCTTTCCCGGATCTGTTCGACCGGCGCGCCGAACAGCAGGGGCTCGACACGGCGAATAAACTCATCGCCAACCTCGGGATCTCCTGCGATGACGCGCGCCTTGAGCAGGGCCTGGCGTTCCCAAAGCATCCCATGTGCTTTCAGATAGGCGACGTGACCGTCGACTGTATTGACGAGCGCTCCCGACCGGCCCCACGGCCGCAGCCGCATGTCAACGCGGTACAAAAACCCCTCGCCGGTGGAATCGGTCAGCGCTTTGATCAATCGCTGTCCAAGGCTCCAATAGCGGGCCGCGTCCTGGCTGCAGAGAAAAATCAGATCGATATCCGAACTGTAATTTAGTTCGGTACCGCCGAGTTTTCCCATCGCGATGACGGCGAAACCGCAAGTCGTTGGATCCGTTTCGGGTGCAAGGATTTTCAGGCAGACTTGAACCAGGCTGTCGGCCAGCAGGGAGAGTTGCACGGTCACCGATTTCAGGTCGAGCAGTCCAAAAGCATCGCACGCTCCGATCCGCAGCAGCTCCCAGCGCTGGTGGCGGCGGAGCGCGTCGAACTTGGCGTCGAGCTTGTCGTATTGGGCGGCAAATTCGCCCGCTTCGGCCGTGAATTGTTGCCGGCTCTTGAACTCGGCCAACCGCTTATGGTCCGTGAGCTTCTCGAGATAATCCGGATTACGGAGCAGAATCTCCGTGAGGAACTGGCTTCCCACGAACAATTTGACCAGGATTTCGACGGCGCGCGGTCTCGAGGCGAGGTAACGCAACAGGACCGTACGGTCTGCGACGCACTGGATGTAGCGCTCGAAGTTCAAAAGCGACGCGTCAGGTGTGGCGGCATCCGAGAGGGCCACCAAAAGCATCGGCAAGACGTCGGCGAGAGCGGCCCGCGAGTTCTCGTCGACGGCGATTTCGCGAAGCCGGCAGAGCGCGAGCTTCCAATCGGCAAACCCGGCGGCCTTCAGGAGCGACTGCGCTTCGGCTTCCGGAAGTTCGGAAGCCAAAACGAGAGAACCGCTGCGCTCAAACATGCGGGGAATTCACCGGAAAGGACCCGACGCTCGCTGTGGAGGTGCCTCGTAAAGGTTATGCTTGAGCCGGAAGCGACGCAATCTCTCGCACCTCCCCGTTGCTCGCGGTATTCTGGCGTTGGCGAACAGCTTCCGTCGGAGAAAAATCTCTCCTCCAAGGCACTCCATCCATGAAGAGATATCACATTATTCCTTGGTACACGGTTGCACTGGCGTCCGTTGCCGTCATTTACTCAACGTGGGCCATTTCGCGCGCGGCGTCCGACAAAAAGCTCGCCTACGAGCAGCATAAGGACGTGATCTACGGCGATGCCGACGGTGTCGCACTCGTCATGGATGTCTTCACGCCAAGTGGTCCAAAGAACGGCATCGGCATCATCGATGTCGCGTCCGGAGCCTGGCACTCCGACCGCAGCAAGATCCGCGATCACATGCTAGCACAGGTCTACGATATCTTCTGCGGTCGAGGATATACGGTCTTCGCCGTGCGCCCGGGCTCGATTTCGCGGTTCTCCGTCCCTGACATGATCGACCATCTTCGCACCGCCACCAAGTGGGTGCAGGTTCACGCTGGCGAATACGGCATCGATCCAGAGAACCTGGGGATTACCGGCGGCTCCGCGGGCGGACATTTGACTTCGCTGCTCGTTGTTTCAACTCCGGCGGGGAAGGATGGCAAGATCGTTCAGCCGTTCAAGGCGGCCGGTGTGTTTTTTCCACCCACTGACTTCATTAACTATGGCCCGAAGCCCACTGACTTCGGCAAAGACGAACGATCGGCCCGGCTCGTCCGCTCGCTGGCGGCGCCCCGCGGACGTGACGACGTGCCGCTCGACGCGACCCAGTTGACGAAACTGGCACGACAAATCTCGCCCGCGCTACTGGTTGATCGCAAACAGCCGCCGTTCCTGATTATTCACGGCGACGCCGACCCGCTGGTGCCGCTGCACCAGTCAGAAATCCTTGTCGAAGCCCTGAAAAAAAAAGGCGGCTCGGCCGAGTTGATTGTCAAAAAGGGGGGCGGCCATCCGTGGTTCACCATTGCCGAGGAGGTCAAGGTGATGGCCGATTGGTTTGATTCGCAGCTCAAGCCCAAGCAGAAGTCGTAACGCGCGGCTGAGGAGAATGCGTGGCTCGCGTTTGCCTTGTCGCCGGCGCTCGGCCCAATTTCATGAAAATTGCGCCAGTCGCGCGGGCCCTAGCGTCGCGCGGCGTGGCGGCCCCGATTGTGCATACGGGCCAGCACTACGACGAGCGGATGAGCGAGGCTTTCTTCCGCGAACTCGAAATCCCGCCGCCGGTAGCCAATCTCGAGGTCGGTTCCGGCACGGCCGTCGCACAGACGGCCGAGATCATGCGGCGCTTGGAACCTGTGCTTTTAGAGCAACGGCCGGATTGGGTGGTCGTCGTGGGGGACGTCAATTCGACCGTCGCCGCGGCGATGACTGCCTCGAAGCTCGGCATGCCCTTGGCCCACGTCGAAGCCGGGCTAAGAAGTTTCGATCGTGGCATGCCGGAGGAACTCAACCGCATCGTGACCGATTCACTGTCGGACCGCCTCTTTGTCTCGGAGCCCTCAGGCGTTGCCAATCTCAAGCACGAAGGAATCGACGAACGGCGCATCGTGCTGGCCGGCAACGTGATGATCGACACGCTGTTGGCCAACCTGGAGCGGGCCCGCGCGGCGCGTGCCTGGGAACGATTCGACCTGCGTCCGGGCGAATTTGCACTGGCGACGCTGCACCGGCCGTCGAATGTCGACGTGCGCGAGACTCTTCTCTCGATCGTGACGGCCCTCGAACAGACGTCGCATAAATTACCTGTGCTGTTCGCTCTCCACCCACGCACGCGAAAGCGCGTCGATGAGTTCGGCCTCACTGCGATAATGAGCGGTGAGCGAGTGCGGATCGTCGAGCCGCTGGGTTATTTTGACACCATTTCGCTCATCGACGCAGCGCGGCTCGTGTTGACCGACTCCGGCGGAATGCAAGAGGAAACGACCGCGCTCCGCGTCCCCTGCCTGACTCTACGAGACAACACCGAACGGCCGATTACGGTCGAAATTGGCAGCAGCCGGCTCGTCGGATCACGCTGTGCGGCGATCGTCGCGGCAGTTGAAGACGTTGTGAAGGGTCCGCTTCGAATCGGCACTGTGCCCGAAATTTGGGACGGGAAGGCGGCCGAACGAATCGCGGATGACCTATGCGTGGCGTGACGTCATAGAAATCCGCCGGGTCAATGAATTATCCTTTCGCAACATCGTGATTACGTTGTTGGAAGGACTTCAGGTGGACTCGAAAGCGACGAGCCTCAATCGGCGGATGTTTTTGGCCGGTTCGGTCGCCGCCACATTGGGCGGGGCGGCCAGTTTGGGGCGTGGGTGGGCCGCCTCGTCCGACGATAAGGCGCTCATCGCGATCTCGCTCGATCTGGAGATGAGCCGCCATTATCCCAAGCGGGGCATGATGGAGTGGGATTACGAAAAGGGAAACCTCGACGCCGCGACGAAGCAATATGCCGTCGACGCGGGCCGGATCGCGAAAGAACGCGGCGGGCTGATTCACTATTTCTGCGTGGGGCGCGTTTTGGAACAGCCGGACGTCGGCTGGTTGAAAGGCCTGGCGGCGGCCGGACACAAAGTCGGCAATCACACCTACGATCACGTCAATGTGAGAGCGAAAACGCAGGCGGAAGCCCAGTTCCGCTTCGCCCGTTCCTCGTGGCTTGTGCGGGGAAAATCGGTCGAGCAAATCATCCGCGAAAACATCCAGACGACGACGATCGCGATGAAAGAGCGGGTGGGAATCACCCCGGACGGTTTCCGCACGCCGGGCGGGTTTGCCGACGGGCTCGACAGCCGGCGCGATCTGCAGCAGATGCTGCTCGACCTGGGGTTTACGTGGGTGAGTTCCAAATATCCCGCGCATCTGCGAGGCAAGGAAAAGGAGAAACCGACGGCGGACGTTTTCGCGTCGATTGTCTCGGCCCAGTCGAATGCCCAGCCGTACGTCTACCCCACGGGACTCGTCGAAGTGCCCATGAATCCAATCAGCGATGTGACGGCCTTTCGTAGCACGTTTTGGAAGCTCGACTACTTTCTCGAGGCGACGCGGAAGTCCGTTGAATGGGCCATCGAGAAGCGTGCGGCATTCGATTTTCTGGCCCATCCGTCCTGCCTCGTTGTTGAAGATCCGCATTTCGAGACGATCAAGCTGATCTGCGAGCTTGTCCACAAGGCTGCCGATCGGGCGGAAATCGTCGGACTGGACGCCTTTGCCCAGCGCGCACGAGTGCGCAGCGGCAAGGCCTAATTTGGGAGCTTTCGTGCAAATCCTTTTGACGAACGACGACGGCATTCAAGCCGCCGGCTTGTGCGCGCTTTATCCCGAGCTGTGCCGGCTGGGAGACGTGCAGATTGTGGCACCGGCTTCCGAGCAAAGCGGCGTGGCCCTCTCGATAACGTACCGCCATCCGCTGCTGGTGCACGAAGAAACCCGCGACGGACGGCTCTGGGGCTGGGCCGTCGCCGGCAGTCCGGCCGACTGCGTTAAGCTCGGCGTGTTGGAGTTTTGCAAAGAAAGGCCGCGGCTCATCGTCAGCGGCATCAACTCGGGAGCGAACGTCGGCATCAACGTGCTCTATTCGGGAACGGTCGCCGCCGCGATCGAAGGGGCCTTCTTCGGCATCACGTCGGTAGCCGTCTCGCAGGCCTATGAACAGGATCCGCCCGATTACGCATTGACGGCCCGCCGCGCCCTCAAGGTGATCGAACAGCTCCTCGCGCACAATCCGCGCTCTGGCACGCTTTGGAATTTGAACTTCCCCGAGCAGCGGCCGGGGTGGCCCCTTGGGCTCAAGGTTGCGCCGATGGGAGTCACTCGGCACATGGAGCAAATGGAAAAGAGAGTCAGCCCGCGCGGTCGAACGTATTTCTGGGTGGGCTCCGAGCCAGTCGAGCGGCTGCCGATGGAACCCGAAACCGACAACCGCGAGCTGGACGAGGGCTACGCCACTCTGACGCCGTTGCACATCGACATCACACACCGGCAGCTTCTCGACCGCTTTGCCAAATTCGAGTGGTCGGTCGACTAGCGGATCGCCCCTACGAAACGCGATCGCCGCGTGTTCGCGATTCCAAGAACGATTGCAGCATCAGTTGGGCGGCCACTTTGTCCAACCGCATTTTTCGTTTCTTGCGACTCAACTGGGCCGACACAAGGTGCTCTTCGGCCATTGCCGACGTGAGTCGTTCGTCCCAGAACGCCAGCGGAAGGGCTGTTGCGGATGCGGCCCAGGCGCCGAAGTTACGTGCCTCGCGCGCTTTCTGTCCCTCTTCGCCTCCCATGTGGAGCGGAAGTCCGACAACCACCCCCACCACGCGATATTCGCCGGCGACGGTCTTCAGACGCAGTGCATCGGCCTCGGGGCGTGTGCGGGTGTAATTCTCCAACGGAGAGGCGATGCGTTGCTCGTCGTCGGAGACGGCGATCCCGATCCGACGCGTGCCGTAATCGAGTCCCAACAGCCGGCCGCGCTTAGGCACGACGTCCGATTCGCGATTCGCGTCCGGCTTTGCTGATCCGTCTTCAGCACCTGGATCAGAGGAACCGCTCATGGCCCCGCTCGCGAAGGAGTTGGACGAGTTTGCGAATTCCCTCTTCATCGTCCTTACGGGCCACGAGGGTGGCATCCTGAGTATGCACGATCACGCAATCCGACAGGCCGATCGTGGCGACGAGGTGATCGGGAGTCGTGGAGATGATGCAACCCGTGCTTTCGACGCCGCAAAAGGGCCCGTCGACCGTGTTGCCCTCGGGATCGGCTCCGCGCCGCCGCGAGAGGGCCTGCCAGCTACCAACATCGTCCCACTCGAACGGGGCCTCCAGCACGCAGACATTGTCGGCCCGTTCCAGGACCGCGTAATCGATCGAAATTCCCTTCATCGCCGGGAACTCGGTTGCCAGCGCATTGGCCCAGTCGGCGGTTCCCACGCTTGGCTCGAGCCGCTTGAGCGAGTTGGCAATCGACGGCTCGAACCGCTCGAGGGCCTGCAAAATGGTGGCAGCCTTCCAGACGAAGATGCCGCTGTTCCAATAGAAGCGGCCTGCGGCAAGAAACTCTTCGGCCCGCGCGCGATCCGGTTTTTCGCGGAACGAAGCGACGTGCCAGGCCTGCGACGATTTGCCCGGCAACGCCTCTCCGCGCTCGATATAGCCGAAACTGGTGCAGGCATAGGTCGGTCGCACGCCGAACAGAAGCAGGGTCGCCGGCTCGTCGGTCACAATCGAAATGGCCCGCTCGACCGCCCGACGGAAAGCGGCGGGATCCGGCACGAAGTGATCGGCCGGCATGACGAGCATGATCCCCTCGGGATCGCGAGCGGCGACCTGCAGGGCCGCCAGACCAATGCAGGGCGCGGTGTTCCGTCCGCATGGTTCTTGCAAAATATTGGCCGATGGCAGCGCGGGAAGCTGTCGTTGTGTTTGTGCCGCATGCGCCTTGTTGGTGACGACCCAGGACCGTTCGGGCGGGATCCAGTCGCCGACTCGGCTCAGCGTGGCCGCCAGCAGCGTTTCCTCGCCGAAGAGACGCAGAAACTGTTTGGGAAGCGCGGCCCGGCTCTGGGGCCAGAACCGCGTGCCGCTTCCGCCGGCCATCACTACTGCGTGCAACATTCCAAGCTCGCGACTCATTTGAGAAACGTCGGTTCCGTAAGGGTTAATCCCGGTTTGATCTTTGCGCCGACGTCGGCAGCGTCCAGGGCGAACAGGGGACTGATCTCGACAGGAATCGAATCGTCAACCTTGGCACCGGCCGACCGCAGCCATTGATGACAAAGCCGGGACAAGGCGGCACGCGCCGAGTCGGGCGAATCATCGCCGGCCGCGTTCTTGACCGGGTTGAACTCACGCGCCCGATCCGTCTCCAGCACAAGAGTTCTCTCCGCAAGCGGAAGTGCGTCGAAGATGAATCGCTCGAATTTGAAGGCATTCTCCGCGGCGGGGCTGAGCATTTTGCCCTTGGCATCGAGGTACGGGACTTTTTTGTGGGCGACGTGAAACGGCAACGCGTCCGCCTGATCGACCAACCATTCGAGGAAACGGCGGCTGAACACGTGGATCGCCGTGCTGCCCGCCCAGAGCAAGAGCGAGCCGGCCGCATCAGTCTTGCGTGCGATTTCCGGCGGCAAGTCGCTGTATTCGATGATTTGTGTCTTGCCGTCCACATCGACGGCGACGCCCATTCGCTCCTCCGCGGAGCGCTTGGCGACGACCTTGACCGACATGTCGCAGTTGCGCTCAGTATGGAAGCCGAGGAAAACGGGGTCGCAGACGAGGGCCGTGGGATTGTCGACCTGATGGTAGTGCAGGAATTCGATGCCGCGGTTTTTCATTTCTTCGATCAGGCCGGCCTTCGCCAGAGCGGCCAGCATGCCGCCGTGTCCGTCGGGACTCGTGCTCAACGTTTGATCGCTCGCAACGAGCAGATTTCCGGTTGCCGCATCCACGGCCGGCATATTCGCCTGCTGAAAGAAATAGACATCTCCGGACGGCAGACCGAAATAATCGTGGTCGGCGAAAAAGGCGACCGTGTCGTCATGAGTCGCGTCGCTCGTCATGATGAAGTAGGGGATCGGGCGGCTGGCGCGGCGTGAACGGGCCCGGAGTTGCTCGACGAGGATCTGAAACAGCGTCGCGTGGCTGAGAGCGCCGATCGGAAACATGCCTTTGGGCTTCTCGAATCCAAGCCGCGTCCCTGTCCGCCCGCCACGAGGAT
>CAYWOV010000017.1:0-12655 GCA_964459965.1 uncultured Planctomycetaceae bacterium
GCCGCATTATACGACGATTGATGGCCAGGATGATGCTGGGCAAATCGCGAGATCGTGATCCGCGTGTCTTGGTTGTTGGGTTTCGGCCACCCGCTTCAGGATAAACCGGCCGCGCCGGAATGGTTAAATGGACAATGGTCTGAAGAAGCGGGTCCCGAATACGGCGTTCACCTTCCGCGGCTACAACGTCACCAACCTGGGCCGAACGCCGGAGCTGCTCGCTCATCCGGATTACGGTCCCATCGTCCGCCGCTTTCTCGACGACGCCTCGCGGATCTGCACTCAGACGACGGGCCGCAAAGTGAATTTGTTGGGTCGCGTCCATCGCAAGGCGAAGACGACGCTCAACACATATGCGCAAGACATCTGCCTGATCGTCGCCGTCGAGCTGGCGCAGCTGCAGATCTTGAAGGAGATGTTCGACATCTCGCTGGCCGACGCCAAATTGGCGCTTGGTTACAGCTTGGGAGAATTGACCGCGCTCGTGGCGACGGGCGTTTATACTTTCGAGGCAGCCATTGGGCCGATTCTGGCGCTGGCGGACGAAGCGGCGTCGCTCGCCAACGACGTCACGTTGGGCATTCTTTTCTCCCGCGGGCCGGCCCTGGGATACGACAAGATCTTGCAGCTTTGCCTGCAGATCACTAACGAGGGCAAGGGAACGATCGCCATTTCGACCATCCTTTCGCCCGATACGTGTCTCTTGATGGGACAGGGGAACACGCTCGAGCGATTTCAAGAGCGGATGGTCGGCGTCCTGCCGGAGAAAAGCCGGCTGCGAAAGAATCGCCATCGCTGGCCGCCGATCCACACACCGATCGTCCGGCAAAAGAACCTCTCCGATCGGGCGGCCGTGCTGATGGAAAAAGTTCCCGGCGGCTTCCGCGCGCCCGTCCCGCCCATTCTGTCGTGCGTCACGGGGGGCACCGACTACAACGATTTCAACAGCCGGGAAATTCTTCATCGTTGGATTGACCAGCCGCAGCGGGTGTGGGACGTTGTCGATAAAACGCTGGCTTCCGGCGTGGAGACGATTGTGCACGTCGGTCCTGAACCGAATATTTTCCCCGACACTTTTAAGCGAATCGCAGTCAACGTGGCCAATCAGTTGGGTTCACGACCCTTTGCCCGATTCGGAGTGCGGGCGATGCAAACCATTATTCGCCGGCGGACCTGGCTGCAGCGGCTCTTGTCGACCGATCCCGTGTTATTGCGCGCCCCATATATCGAACAAATCGTGCTCGAAGACTGGCTGCTGGAACAACGGCCCACGTGATTAATTGCAAGAAAAACGCGCGACGATTGCCTGAGACGGCATCGTTGACACTCCCCAAAGCCAGTCCTACGATTGATTAAAGAGCGGTGCAGAGCTTTCTGCACGAACAAGAACGCTGCCCCAGCGATCATCCCGGGCTTCGGCCTCTTTTTTTCCGCTCCTTGCGAAACGTTTGGCACTTCCTTCCGCCGCTCTTGCGGCCGCCTGGTCGTCGGCGAAGATCTTATGGCAACTGTTCAGAGTCACCCGATCAAACCGTCCGCTGGCTCGCCCGCTCCCCCGGTGATTCGTGTAACCGGTTACGACCGCGTCTGGTCGACGTTGGTCGCCCTCGTCGCCGTGCTGTTGGCCGCAGTCTGGTTTTTGTATTTGGTGTGGGGGACTTTTCATCCGCATATCGCCAAGCGGGAACAGATCGTCGAGCTCATTCCCGATGAGACGAGTGGAGGTATCGAAGGCGGTTCGCCCACCGATTCGCTCAAGTTGGAGGGCACGGGCCCGGAACGGGCCGACGCGACTCCCGGAGAGGCAATCGTCGATGAGCGGCCGGAAGTGGAGCAGGTGCTAAAGGACGTCTCGCTGGAAAGCGCGGCGAGCGATGCGGCCGGAACGGTCACTTCCGGCTCGTCCGACCAGCTGGCGCTCGATGTGGCTCCCGTCGCCTCATTCAAGGGGGGCAAGTCGCTGGGAACGGGAACCCGAGCCGCCTTGGGAGGAGGCCCCGGTTCGAGGGGGGGCTGGCCTCGGCAGCAACGGTGGTATGTGCAGTTTGCGGAACAAGGGTCTCTCGATCAGTACGCCAGGCAGCTCGATTTCTTCGGGCTCGAATTGGGAGCGCTCTTAGATGACCACACCATGGCCTACCTATTGGATATGAGCAGCCCA
Organism: uncultured Planctomycetaceae bacterium; assembly: GCA_964459965.1. GTDB lineage: Bacteria > Planctomycetota > Planctomycetia > Planctomycetales > Planctomycetaceae > DASPSM01. The sequence goes on from CAYWOV010000017.1 coordinate 2,162, forward strand.
CAGCCCGTGGTGCGTCGAGCCGCCTCCGGCGAGGGCGAAAAGCGGTTGTTCTTCACCTGGCAAGGAGGTAAACGCCGTCAGGCAGACGTGGAGCTCTTTACGAAAGCGGGCATTCCCATCGGGCCCGATACGATTATTTTTCATTTCTATCCGCCGGCGACTGAGAATATGCTGGCAGTCAAAGAGCGTGATTATCGCAATCGGCCCGTGCGTCAGATCCGGCGAACGTTCTTTACGGTCATCCCTTCCGAAAACGGTTTCGATTTCGAAGTCACCCGCCAAGTGTATTACTGAACGATGAAGCCGGACGGATCAAGGATGAAGAGTTTTGACTGTCATTCATCCTTGGCGTAAACAGATAGCGCGCGGAAATGCTGGACCTGGAAATCCAATACGGCGACGCAAAACCGGATATCCGACAGCTCTCGAAAGCGCAGCCGATCTCAATCGGCCGTCATGGTTCAAACGACATTTGCATCGACGAACCTAATGTTGCCCCGATCCATTGCCGGGTCCTTTGGAACACCACTAAAACATACTTCGAGGTCGCCTCTGCCAACCGCGATGGCGTCGACCTGAATGGGACGCTGGTCCGCGTCTCCGGTTTGAAGGAAGGGGATGTCCTGCGGGTTGGCTCGGCTGATTTGATCGTCCGCGAGCGCGACGCCGCGGCGGACCAACCGGCCGGCGGATCGCGGCAGTTGGACGACGAGTGGATCCTCGATGCTCCCATCGTCCCGGCGCCTGCCGCCGCCGCGATTCCCAAATCGGAGGAGATTCCCCTCAAGCCGGCTGCCGAAGAGACGCCGGCCAGCTTGGGAGGTTGGGATCGAAGCAAGCATCACTCGCCTTCGATGATTGATCGAGGGCTCAAGCCGACACACGATGACCGCGAGAAGCGAACGGCGACTCCTCTCCATGCGCCCGCGGCCGGCGCGGCTCCGCATGCTCAGTCAAAAGGACGGGAGGTGCTTGCCCCGCAGGCGGCCATCGAGGAGATGATCGCAGAGTCCGAAGTGCCGGACGCGGTCTGGCGACGATCGGGTCAAGGCGGACACGAAGAGTCGTTTGCCGTTCGTTTGTCGCAGCGACTGAGCGAACGGACGCACGTCCGTCCCGGCGAACAGGAGGCGCTCCGCTCACCCTTCATCCTGGGAATGCTGGGTCTCACTCTGGCCCTGGTGCTTGCGGCGGGCGCGATTTACCTCGTGATTGGACGCGAGACGACTCAACAGGATTTTGCCGCCGCCAAGACCGAGTTCGACGCGAAGCGCTACGGGCAGTCGGCCGAACTGTTCGAGAAGTTTCTCCGCGATCATCCGCGCGACGGGCATGTGGACGAAGCACAGTACCAGATGTGGAACGCCCGCGTGCTGAAAGAGATTGGCGGCGGTTCGCCCGCTTGGAAGCGGGGTTTGGAAGAGGTGGATAAGTACGTCGAGGCGAACCGAGACCGCCACGATTTTCACGATCACTTTGCCGATCTGGCCGGGTTTTTGACGCAGATCGCACTGGGAGCGGCCCATTCAGCGGAAACGTCGATCGACCGGGATCAGCTCGATTTTTCGTCCACGGCCGAGACCAGGGCCGCTCGCTATTATCCGGACGGCAAGGTGCCCGCGGAACCGGCTGTCCGCTTCCAGGAGGCCTTCACCAAGGCGCAGAACGCGATCGTGGAGCATGGGCGGTTTTCCGCCAAGGTCGCGGAGATCGAAAAGGCCAATGCCGACCGTCAGCCGATGGCGGCACTCGCCGCGAGGCGAAGCCTATTGGCACTTTATCCTCAATTGACGAGCGATGGCCGGCTCGCGGCGCTTCTGGAGAAAACGCTAAATGTCGAAAAATCGCTTGTCGTCCGCAAGGATCCAGGCACTCCGGCACGGAAGCAGGACACGGCCGCGAAGCTGCCACCGCATGTGAGTTTGGTTCTCAATACCCGCTCGCACACGGAAGAGGCCGCGGGCGAGCGGCCGGTCTTCGTTCTGGCAAAGGACTGTTGTTATGCGGTGGACCATGTGACGGGTGATCCGGTCTGGCGCCGCGTGATCGGCCTGGATGCTCCCTTTTTACCGATGACCGTCGCCACGTCCGAACCGGGCCTGCTGCTTTTCGATACGAATCGCCTCGCGCTCGTTCTGGTCGCGCGACGAACCGGTCAGCTGATCTGGGAGCAGCCGATTAACGAACCGATTTCAGGCGCTCCGCTGGTCGACCAGGGACAAATTTATCTCGCGACGCTGGGAAACCATCTCAACAAGATCGATCTCGAGACGGGCCGGCTGATCACACAACTCACGTTATCACAGAAGATCCTCTCGCCGCCGGCACTCGCGCGCAACAGCGAGCGGCTCGTCGTCGCCGGTGATGCATCATTGATCTACACACTGACGACGTCCCCGCTTCAATGCATCCGGGTCAACGACCTGGGACATGCCGCGGGATCGCTCGTCAACGGCGTGACGTCAATCGGCTCGCTGGTCCTCGTGATGGAATCGGGCCGACCCTCGGGGACGCGGCTGCACGTGCTCGAGGCGGGAAGCGACGACACCTGGTTGAAACAGGTCAAGGTGGAAGCGGTCGAAGGAGAGGTGCGTGATCCCCCCATAATGTATGGGAAAATGTTGTTCGTCGCATCATCGCCCGCGCGGATCAGCGCTTTTTCGGTCTCTGACTCACCGGGACAAGAGTCGCTCGTCCCGACGAGCAGTCTGGCCATTCCCAAGCAGGACGACAGTCCAATCTTTCTCTCGGCTGGACCCGACGGACAACTCTGGATGGCTGGCAGCTCGCTGCGCCGACTGCAACTCAAGCTCAATGCGCAAAGCTTCGCTTTGGACCCGGTGGAAACGGCGATTGGAATCAGCTCGCAACCCTTGCAAGTGGTGGGGCAATATCTCTTCGCTGCCCGGCGACTGCCCTATGCTTCGTCAATCTTCTTTTCGCAAATCGACCGCGAACCGATGGTCGGCCACTGGCGGACAATCTTTGGTTCGTCCGTCATCGGGCATCTGGTCGGGAGCGGTGGAGACATTGTTACCGTCGGCGACGCGGGCGAAGTCTTCGCGGTCAGTCCGGCGACGATCGATGCGGGCGGATTTAAGCGTTCGGCAGCGGCGAGCCTCGACCCGTTGCCGGCAACGAACAGGCCGCTACGCGCCACCTTGCTGGAAGATGGGCGTCTCGCTGTCGACTGCGCGGGGCCGAAACCGACGCTCTGGCTGATTAGTCGCGGCGGCCAGATCGAAAGCTCTTTCGGCGTCAACGAGCCGCTTGAAGCCGGACCTGTGCGTCTGACGGCGGGTCTCGTCTTGCCCCTGCCCGGGCGGCTGCGTCTCTCGAACGCGACGACCGGACTGGCGGCCGCCGAAGACTATCTGGCGCCCGTCGAGAACAAGAAGGCATCGCCGTGGTTCGCCATGGCTCGCACGGGTCAGAATGACCTCGTCGCCGTCGACACGCAGGGTCGGTTGTCACAACTGCAATATCGCACCGAGCCGGTGCATCACCTTGCCGAGGTGCGATCGAAACATCTGGGCCGCCCATTGGATGTGCCCTTTGCCGTTGCCGGATCGCGCGTGGCTTATGCCGACGCCGAGGGCGTGCTCAATGTTCTCGACGCGGAAACGCTCGACTCGGTCTTTGCGCAAAAGCTACCCGCGCCAGCAGTGGGCCGCCTGTGGACCGTCGGCTCGACAATTGTGTTCGAGACACGAGACCGGCAACTCTTTTGTTTCGATCTGAACGGACAGCCCAAGCTGCGGTTTCATCTTCCGCTCGGTAAAACGGGCCCGTGCGGTGCTCCGGCCCTGGTGCGGGGTCGCCTCGTCGTCGCGAATCGCGACGGCTCTTTGCTCGGCTTGGATCCGTCAACGGGCGAAATCGCCGCTCGAGCCTCGGTCGGGCAGCCGCTTTCTGGCGACGTGATTTCCGCCGACGACCATGCCGTTGTCGCGTCGATCGACGGCACGCTGTATCAGGTCGACTCGATTCTCGAGCCGCCGACCAAGGCCCCGTAGCCCGGCAATGACAATGACGACTTGCGATTCACACATGACGAGGGGACCAGGTCCTGCGATTAACGCAAAACCGCCCCGCATCGCGCCATCGTGTGCCGTGGGAGGCTGCCAAGATCCTGCGAGTTCTTTTTTCGGACGGTCGCTTGCTTCTTTGCTGCCGCGTCTTTTGGCGGCATGGCTCGTACTGACGGTCATCTTGCCGACTTCGGCGGGCGCCCAGCAGAACCCGAGGGAGCCAAGGTCGAGACGAAAATCGGCCAGCCCAGCAGCACCCAAAAAGTCCGCGCCCGGTTCCAGCGCACCCAAATCGAAAAAAGCCGACGAGGCGGACAAGGCTGCCGACGAGCGTCGCCAGCTGTCTGAATTGAAAGGCGACAAGGCGCCCCCGTATCTGACCGAACTGTCGGTCCCCACGGTCGAGCAACTGCACAATTCGCCTGGTGATTGGCTCGTGCTCAAGGGACCGATTAAGGAAAAGCAGCGCGCCCTTGTCGTCAAGCAGGTTTTCCCACGGCCTGATACGTTGAAGAAATTGGAAGCCGCGCTGGAAGAGCTCCGCCGCCAGCCGCCGCCGACCACACCGGCGGAACGAGCAAAACGTCTTGCCCAGCGCAACGAACTCAGCAACCTCGTCGTCTCGCTTCCCGGTGAAAGCGAAGGCCAGCTCTACGAAATTCCGACGAACGTTATTGATTACATCATCTATCACGAGGATTTGATCATTCAGCGTGCCGCGCTCTTAATCGACGGCGGGAGCTTCCGCGACGCATTCGAACTGTTGTATCCGCTCGCTCAACAAGCGCCGGGGTGGAAAGGTCTCACCGAGCAGACGCAGCGTCTCGTGTTCCTCGAGGGCGAAAAGGCTCTCAAATCGGGTGATCTCGAATCGGCTCTCACCTCTCTTGAGGAGTTGCACGTCCAGAATCGTGATTACCCGCAGCTTCAGGCTCGCTTGGGCGAGGTTGTCGACAAACTGGTCCTCCGCAGCCGTGATGCGGGCAATTATCGGGAAGCACGGCACTTCCTAAAAAGGCTCTCGCTGCTCGAGCCGCGGCATGAAATTGTCCAGAAGTGGACGCGCGAGTTGGGTGATGAAGCGCATCGGCTGATCGAGGCCGCCGACGCCGCGGGGCAGGCCGGTCACCATGACGAGGCCGTCACGCTCATCGATCGGGCCGCTCGCGTCTGGCCGGCCGCGCCCGGGTTGGGCGACATGCATCGTAAGTTGTGCGCCCGTTATCAGCGTTTGGGAGTCGGCGTGCTCTGTCTGCCTCAGCAGAGCGCGGCCGACGGCTCGGTCGCTTCGCCCATGCCCACGTTGGCCGATTTTCGAGAGAGACGGTTGAGTCAATTCGATCTGTTCGAGGTCGATCGGATCGATGATACCACGCATTATCGCAGCCGGCTGATCGAACAATGGGAACCGACGGACCTGGGGCGGCGCGCCGTCTTTGCCCTCAAGACCACCCGCTCCCGCTGGGAGACGCGGCCCCTAATGACCGCCACGCCCATCCTGGCGACTATGGAATCTCGCTTGGATCCGGCCAGCCCCGCTTACGATGAGCGGTTCGCCAATTCGGTCGATTCGCTTCGTTTGCGATCTCCCTTCGAGTACGAGGTCGGTTTTTCGCACGCTCCACTGCGAGCCGAACTCTTGTTTCGATTTCCCGTCATGGCGCCCGGCGGGGCGGCTCGGGCGGGGCGGCGATCCGAAAACTTCGGCTCGGGACCGGGGCCCGTCCTGTCTCGCCGCTATGAGAGGGCGCGCGGAACGGAAAACGAAACGGTCTATCGCCGCGTCATTCCCGAGCCGGACGGGTTGAGCGAGTACCACGTCGCCGAGATCGTCGAGCGGCGCTACGACTCTCCGGAGCTCGCGATTCAAGGGTTGATGCGGGGCGAGATCTCCATGCTGCCCGACCTGCCCACGTGGAACATCTCGCTCGTGCGGAATGATCCGCGGTTTTTTGTGCTCAATTACGCGGTGCCGACGACGCACGTTCTTCAATTCAATCCACACAGCCCATCGCTGAGAAGTCGCGAGTTGCGATTGGCGATGGCTTTTGCCATCGACACGCCTCACATCCTGTCCGGCATCGTGCTCCGCGATCCGACGCTGCAAAATGGCCGCCTCGTGACGGCCCCGTTCGCCACGACGAGCTACGCGTACAACAGCCTGGTTGCGCCCCGGGATTTCAGCGTCGGAATGGCGGCCAGTCTGCATACGGCGGCCGTGAAACGGCTCAAATCGGACCCGGTGCTTCGCGTGCTCTGCGATCCCGGGTTGACCGCCCGACTCGCGGCGGCGGAGATTCTCAACCAGTGGAAACGCGTCGGAATCCATGCCGAGTTGGTAACCGGCGACTCGTTGTCGGTCGGCTCGAAGTGGGACGTCGCGTACCGTACGCTGCGGATGGAAGAACCGCTGGTGGAGCTGTGGCCGTTTCTTACGGTCGACGCTGGCACGCGTCTCGAAAGCATCCGCCATCTGCCGGACTGGATGCGTGAAGAACTGCTGGGACTCGATAACGCGGCGGACTGGAAATCGGCCGTCAGCCGCCTGCAGCAGCTCCAGTCGCACCTCTACGCGGAGGTTGAATGCATTCCTTTGTGGGAGACCGACGACGCGCTCGTGCTCCGCAAGAATATCCGAGATTTTCCCGCGGTGAAGTTCGTGCAGACGTACCAGGACGTGGAACGTTGGGTCGTCCAGCCCTGGTACTCCGAGGACGAACCGTGATGCAGCGACCGTCGAAAACCGATTCGCTCCGTCGCGCTTTCGTGCTGGCGATTGGCTTTGCAACCTTCGTCTCGACGCAAGGCGTCCGCGCGGACGAAGCCGCGCCCTTAGGTCGTTTGGATCTTGACCCTTATCGAGTGATCGTCCGCGCGACCTTCACGGCGGATCCTTTGGTCACGCCGACACTGCGCAAAAACGTCGTCACGGCACTCACGACTCGGATCGGCCAGACGTTTGGGGCCACCTGGAGCTTGTACCCCGCGGAACACCCGTTTGTGACGGAGGACGACGCGTTGACTCCGCCCGACGAATCGGGACTCGAGCGGCTCACCTATGCGGCGGTTACAGAAAAGATTGGTACGGCGACTTGCGACAAAGCCTATCTGCTCGTCATCCGGCCGATGGGGCCAAAATGGCTCATCGCCGGGCGCGAATGGGATCGGCACGTTCAATTGCTCGGTCCTGTATTAACGGTAACGACTCTTGACCGCCGTGCGATCGCGGATGCCGCCGTTCATCTCTTGGGACGGCTTTATTCGCCGATCTTGATTGTGAATGACGCCGACCGGGACGCAAAGACGGTCACGCTGACGGTCCGTGCCGGTTCGATTCCGTGGGGTGATCCGCTTGCGATGCCGCTCAAAAAGGGCGCCTTGTTTCTGCCCGTCTTTCGCTTTCTTGATGCAAAAGGCAACGTTCGGAAAATCCAACCCTTTCCCTGGACCTACCTCGTTTTGGAGGAGGTTAAAGATGGGCGGGCGACGTGCAAGCTGGCGAGTTCTTACCGGGCGCCGCTCGCCGCCAATATGCGCCGCCGCGTCGAAGCAGTCGCAATTCTTCTGCGGCCCCATCTGCCCGAGACCCGTCTCACGCTGGTCGTCGGCAAGAGCGCGCCGCGGCCACTCGCAGGCATGTTTGTCGAAGTCGAACCGATGGACGCCGAGCAAACAAAAGCGGAAGCCGCCCCACCGCGCAGGCAGGAACTGCTCAGCGACCGCCACGGCTCCGTGACCATTGCGTCCGACCCGCGCCAGCCGTTACGCCTGCTGCAGGTTCACAGCGGCTCGGCCCTTCTCGCCCGGCGGCCGTTCGTTCCGGGGGTGGATCCTGAAGTAACGCTCGAGTTGGTCGATGACGCGATCAGGCTTAACACCCAACGAGACGTCGATCTTCTCCGCGTGCAACTGATTGAAATGGTCGCGCGGCGGTCCGCGCTCATCGCTCGCACGCGTGCCGCACTGAAGTCCACCGAAAAGGCGGACGCGAAGCAGTTCCTCCAGGATCTCGATCGATTGCCGGCCGCGGACTTCTACCTGGCGAAACTGAACGAAATTCGCGTTTTGTCTCTGGAGGAGGCGGACCGCCGCAAGGACCGCGTCTCGGAAAGGCGGATCGAGGAACTTTGCGAGAAAACGCGGAGCTTGATCGAGCAATACCTCCCCGACGACCGCCTGCAAACAATTCGCGATGAGGTGGCTGTTTCACTGGCTCAACCGGCGCCGGCCTCTAAAGAGACGGAGCTTCAGCTGCCGCTGTCGCGGAGATCGAAGCCGACGTCGAAGCCACTCCCAAAGAAGGAGCCGGCAGTCGTGCCGAAGCCGGAATCAAAGCCCAAGGAGCAGACTGCTCCAACCCAAGCGACACCGCCAGGCCTCTAAGCAGAGTTACTCCGTGTGTTAACGCAGCGGCATTCAAACAGGCTTGCGCGAGCCGCTCGGTCGGTGCAGCGGCGGCCGGCGGGACATCGAATGCCGCATTTCGCGGAAGACCATTCCGGGAAGCGCCAATCCATCGCGCATGTAACGGCCGGAAAGCCGCCTGGGCTCTGTGGCGACGCGGTGGATCCACTCCAGACCGGCGCGGCGCATCCAAACGGGCGCTCGCCTTTTTTCACCCGCGATGAAGTCGATTGTCGCGCCTACGCACAAGGCCACTTTCGCGTGGATCGCGTTGCGATGCCGGTGGACCCATAGTTCTTGCTTCGGAGCGCCCAATCCGACAATCAGGGCATCCGGGCTGGCCGCGGCGATCTCGGCAAGAATGCGACTGTTTTCCGTCTTATTTCGCTCGAAACCGAGAGCCGGACTGTTGCGGCCGACGACCTTCACGCCCGGCCAACGTCGTTCCGCCATCCACGCGGCCCGCTCGCTGACTTCGGCACGCGCACCGAGAAGGAAGACCCGGATCGGTTGCTCGGCACAACCGCGCTCGAACAGTTTGGGAACCAGATCGCTGCCGGCAACGCGTTCGGGCAGTGAACGCCCAAGCAGACGCGACAACGCGACGAGCGGCGCGCCGTCGGCCAGGACCAGGTCGGCGTCTGCGTATGCACGCGCAAAGGCGCGGTGATGCTGCAACAAGACGGCGTGGTTGACGTTGGGTGTCACCACGTAACGACATCGACCGGCATCGGTGGCGCCGATCCATCGGTAGAGTTCGTCGGCCGCCTCGTCTAAGCGACAAGGGTGCAGGTTGATCCCAAAGAGATCAACAGTCGTAGGAACAGCCATCGTGGCTTGGCTTCGCCTCCTGCCCGCTGCTTTAATTCCGTTTGGCAGCCCGCTAAACTCGGCAAGCCTAGTGACCTGTGCGAACGATTGCAAGCGGGATTGATTAAAGCGGGCATGTGCATCACGAATCGGGGTGTGGCCATCGATGCAGGAAATTTCGGCGACCGTTCCTGACTGGTCGCGCGAACGTGTCCGCAAATTCTTCGATCCGTCCCGTCAACTTTTGCGTCACTTGCGTGGCTACCAGCAAGCGAAAGCGGTCCGCAGCCTGACGCGTTCGCTGCGAATTCGCTGGCATCTTTTTTGGTTTCGGCTGTGGAGCAACGTGACGGGGGCGGAAATTGATCTGGCGACACAGATTGGCGGCGGCTTACTTATCCCGCACCCAAACGGAATCGTGATCCATCCCCAAGCAATCGTTGGGCCGAACTGCTTAATCTTTCAACAGGTGACTCTCGGAGCGGGCGGCCCGATCGCGGGTTGCCCCATGCTCGGCGGCCACGTCGACGTCGGTGCGGGCGCCAAGATCCTTGGTGGCGTCACGATCGGCGACCATGCGCGGATCGGCGCCAACGCCGTTGTGCTCACTAGTGTTCCCGCCGGCGCGACGGCGGTTGGCGTGCCGGCGCGGATCGTGGCGGAGCAATCATCGAGAGCCGGTGTTCTCGACGCCGCAGCTGGAAAATTCAGCGAAGACCTCCCAGACGGGGCGAAGAATCCATCCTCTCCAGTCGACATCAAATAACAGAAATAATGGCCAACTGAACGTTAAGCCAATTGACAGTCGGGTCAGAATCGATAGGATGACGCCTGTCACAGGAACGATCGCGGGCCGCGGGTTCAGCCAAGGAGGGGACCGACCATGCGTGAGCCAATTCGATTGGTGGCGCTTCTCGCTGCCACCCCTCTGCTGCTGTTTGCCGCCGCAATGCCGGCGCAAGCAGGTTTTGTCGCGAGCGTAACGGGTGATGCCGTCGTTATCGCGCCGCCGGCTTCGTCAATGCCCGGTGCCCTCACCTCGAATGAACTTCAAGTCTGGGACGAAAATACGGGCAAGTTGTCGTCCAATCTCACATTGGATTTGGGCGATCACCCCGGCAGTTATGACGGCCTGACAAACTACTCGACGCTCGGCACAACGCTGCAAGCGGGAACGAGCTACGACTCTGTGATGATTCAGCTCGATCCCAAGTCTCCCTATCCAACACAGCCGGTAACGGCAAGCATT